>DATJTU010000181.1:0-3548 GCA_035503015.1 Acidimicrobiales bacterium
GGTGTGGTGTCGCCCGAGTAGGCGACGATCCGATCCCCGCGGTCGAAGAGGTAGCCGAAGCAGCGCAGATAGGGGACGTGGACCACCTCGATCGCCCTGAACCGGAGCGGGCCCGCCGTCTGCCACGTCTCGTCGACCTCGACGAAATGCAGGTCGAGCGCGTCGTACGCCGCCTTCGTCACCGATCCAACGGCGCCGGCCTCGTTCATGTTGGCGAGGTGCGCCTCGATCCCGGGCGGCCCGACGACGTGGAGCGTGTGCCCCGGCGCCTGCTCGGTCACCGCTTCGATGAGGAACGGCCAGCCGAAGCAGTGGTCGGCGTGGAAGTGCGACACGACGACGACGTCGATGCCGCCGGGGCTGAAGCCACACCGACGCAGGTGGGGCAGCGACGTGGGCGACGGCTCGACCAACACCGTCGAGTCCATGACGAAGCTGTTCCAGTACCGGCCGGGCGGCGCCAAGAAGTTGCCGGTGCCGAGGAACGTCAGCTCCGTCACGACGTGTCGGCCAGCGACAAGAGCGCGGCCACGAGCACCGGGTCGCCGACCACGGCCACGTCCGGGACCGGGAGGCGCCGGTAGAGCATGAGGACCAGGTCCGAGGCGCTCGCCTGCAACTCCGACGTGCGTCCCGGCCGGGCGACATCGTCGTCGCCCATCACCCGCCAGCTCGCACCCGTGTCGACCGCGGTCAATGTCACCGCGCCGGGCAACGCGCCCAGATCGGTGCCGATCATGATCTCGACGAACTCGGGTACCCCGTCGGTGGCGAGACCGGGAGCCAGCGGCGCCGACGCGCCAGGCCCGGCCACGCCTTCGGCGTCCCAGCGGTGCACGGCGACCTCTTGGGCCTGGTGCCGTGCGACCGCACCCGACGTGTGGGGCGAGGGCCACCAGGCCCAGCAGGGTGCGTCGGGACCCGCCTCGCGCAGCGCGCCGAGCAGGGTGTAGGTGCACCAGCCGAGCCACGCTTGAAGGTCGACGTCGTCGGGGAAGGTCGTGAGATCGCCCCCGGACCGCTCCTCGGGGTTCTTGGCCGCGACGTTCTGCCCCCAGTACCACTGCACCTCGCCGATGTGATGGGCGAGATCCCGGACCGACCACTTCGGCGTGGAGGGCACGCGCGCCTCGAGGTCAGAGTGGGCGACGACCTCGGCCAGGGTGTGGCTCTCGACCGCGATGGAGTCGAGCATGGCCGCGAAGTCGAACGCGTTGGCGCCTCCCGCTCCGCCGGCCGCAGCGCCGTTGCCGCTCGTGGGACCCGAGATCGTCATGGCGCCTTGATCAAGAGTTCACCGCCCAGGTAGGGCGCCAACGCCTCGGGCAACACCACCGTTCCATCAGGCTGGCGCCCGGTCTCCACGAGTGCCGCCCAGATGCGCGGCCAGGCCAGCGCGGAGCCGTTGACCGTGTGCACGAGTTGCGGCTGGCCACCGCTGGCCGGGCGGAACCGCACGTTCGCCCGTCGTGCCTGGTAGTCGCGGAACCAGCTCACGGACGACACCTCCAGCCAGCGGTCGACTCCCGGCGAGTACGCCTCGAGGTCGAACGTCCTCGCCGACGAGCCGCCGAGGTCGCCCGTGCACAAGTCGAGCACCCGGTAGGGGAGCTCGAGCTCTTGGAGCATCGTCTCGCCCCGGCGCAGGATGTCGGCTTGCGCGTCCAGCGCGCCCTCGGGGGTGGTGTAGGCGAAGAGCTCGACCTTGTCGAACTCGTGCACCCGCAGGAGGCCGCGCGTGTCGCGGCCCGCCGAGCCCGCCTCGCGGCGATAACACGGCGTCGAGGCGGTGAAGCGCATCGGCAGCTCGTTCTCCTCGAGGATCTCGCCCCGGTGCATCGACGTCAGCGGCACCTCCGCCGTCGGGATCAGCCAGAGGTCGTCGCGTTCGATGTGATAGGCGTCGTCCTCGAACTTCGGCAGGTGGCCCGTCGAGATCATGGTGTCGGTGAGGACGACCGTCGGCGGACGGATCTCTTCGTAGGTCGGCGAGTGCCGGTCGATGGCGAATGCGGTCAGCGCGCGCAGGAGCCGTGCGCCCGGCCCGCGGTACAACGGGAACATCGACCCGGACAGTCGTGCACCCCGCTCCATGTCGAGGATCTGGAGGGCCTCGCCGATCTCCCAGTGCGGCACCTGCTGGTGCTCGAGGCGCTGCGGTCCCGGACGGTCGAGGTCCTGCCCCGGCCACCACCGCCGGACCTCGACGTTGTCGTCCTCACCCTCGCCGTCCGGTGCGTCGTCCGCCGGGATGTTGGGCAGGTAGAGCAACCCGGTGCGGACGCGCGTTTCGGCCTCCTCGGCCTCCGCCGCCCGCGCTCGCTCCTCGTCGCCGAGCACCCGGCTGCGCTCACGCAGCTCGTCGGCCCGCGCCGTGTCACCTTCCTTCATGGCGAGACCGACGTCGCGGGAGAGCGCCTTGACCTCGCTCCGCAGCTCCTCCGCGGTCCTCTGCCTGGCCCGCCAGATCGCGTCCGCCTCAATGACCGCGTCGACTTCGGCCCCGTCGACGCCGCGCCTCCCCAGCGCAGCCTTGACCGCGTCGGGGTCCTCGCGCAGTGCTCGGATATCGATCATTTGGGGGCCAAAGTAGCCTGCGACGCCGTGCCAGCCATCCAGGTCACCGGCCTCACCGTGCGTTACGGGCCCGTCGGCACGCGTGCCGCCGTCGACGATCTGGACCTCGTCGCCGACCGTGGCGAGGTCCTGGTGCTGCTCGGGCCCAATGGTGCCGGGAAGACGTCCACGGTCGAGACCCTCGAGGGCTACCGGCGGCCGGCGAGCGGCCAGGTGCGCGTGCTCGGTCTCGACCCCGTCACCGACCACGACGCGCTGACCCCACACATCGGCGTCATGCTCCAGCGCGGTGGCGTCTACCCGATGCTGGGGCCGCGGCGGGTCCTCGATCTGTTCGCGGGGTACTACGCCGACCCGGTAGGGACCGACGAATTGCTCGAGTTGGCCGGCCTGCGCGCGGTCGCAGCCACGCCGTGGCGCCACCTCTCGGGCGGCGACCAGCAACGGCTCTCGCTCGCGCTCGCCCTGATCGGCCGGCCCGAGGTCGCGTTCCTCGACGAACCCACCGCCGGCGTCGACCCTGAAGGACGCATCGCCATCAGGGCCGTCGTCGAGGGCCTGAAGGACGGCGGCGTCTGCACCCTGCTGACCACGCACGAGCTGGGAGAAGCCGAGAAGGTCGCCGACCGCATCGCGATCATGTCGGGCGGGACGATCGTGCGCGACGGAACACCCCGCGAGCTCCTCGCCGCCGGCCGCGCCGACACAGGCGCCGAAGCCGTCACGCTCACCTTCGGTGCACCACCCGAGCTCGACGCGCTCGCCCTCGCCGCCGCGGTGGGAACGGGGACCGTCGTCGTCGAGACCGCGCCCGGCCGCTACCGCCTGGAAGCCGGTGCGGCAGTGGACTCCCCCTCTGCCACCGCGGCGGTCGCCACCTTCCTCGCCGCCCGTGGGGCCGCCCTGACCGATCTCGTCGCCGGCCGGACCCTCGAAGAGGTGTACTTCGAAGCTGTCGGCGCGGCCGGGGC
>DATJTU010000182.1:0-13441 GCA_035503015.1 Acidimicrobiales bacterium
GTGGCCTGGGCCTGGACGGATCCCGTCGCGGGGTTGAGGCCGTAGACGACGCCGTCCTGCCCGATCGTCCACACCAGCCCGGCGGCGAGCAGCGGGGGGCCGCCACCGGCCGAGGCGTGCCACACCAGCTGGAGTCCCGCCGGCGAAGCGGACGTCGACACCGCGACCGGCCCGCTGAGGCACGGGAGGTACACCGTCGTCCCGCTCACCGCCACGCCGCCGTCGATGTCCTCGCCGCACGCGGAGGCGAGGCTCGCCTGTTCGTTCCCGATGCCGCCGAGCCGCGCACCGTCGAGCAGGTAGACGATGCGGGACTTGCCGGCCAGCACCACCTGTCCGCTGGAGAGCAGCGCGGGCGCGATCGACATGTCCAGGTCCTGGGAGTTGTTCGCCGCCCAGTTGGTCGGCGCGAAGTACTGCTCCAGCGTGAGCGACGCCGAGAGCTCGAGGACCGCGTCGCTGTCGTCGTAGGGATCGCTCGACGAATAGACGGACCCGTTGCCGGTGCTGACCCAGACGTTGCCGGCCGCATCGACCACCGGCGCCGCGCCTCCCATCCACACCGCCCCCTGGCTGTCGCCCGCTGCCGCGTCGACGGTGAAGATCTCAGGTGTCCCGCCGGTCTCGGGCACGGCCAGCACCCGGCCCCGGTACGAGGCGCAGTCGCCGAAGTTGCCGCCCATCCCGAAGACCACGTGGCCGGCGTCGAGCGTCAGACCCGTGCGCTGGAGCAGCGCGGCGGGCGACGCACCGGTCGGGTCCACGTCCTGACTCAGCTCCACCGCACCGGTCGCGACGTTCAAGCCGACCAGCTCGTGCGCTGGCGCGCCGTTCACGAGCTCGTCGGCGACGGCGAACAACTCGGCGCGGCCAGGATCGATCACCGGGGTGCCGGTGATGCCGACGGTGGGCGAGATGTCCCCACACGGGAGGTCGTTGGCCGGGACCGGGGTGCCCACGTGGGCGGACCAGACCACTGCGCCCGTGGCACTCGACAGGGCGTAGACGGTGTCGTTCTCCGTCGCGACGAAGACGCGGGTGCCGAGCACAAGCGGTTCCGTGTAGAGCGTGCCGTCGAGCTGGGGCGACGTCCACGCTCGCGACGAGATGTCGACGCTGGCAATCGACGACGCAACGCCGGTGCCTGCCGCGTTGCCGTGGTAGACGGTCCACGAGGTCGTCGCCGTGCCCGATCCCGTGGCGGCCGCCGCGGCGGGCGTGGCTGGCATCGCCACGGCGAGACAGAGCACACCGACGGCGGCGAGACATCCCGCGACGCAGGCGCGCCACGCTCTGGGTTCCGACGCGGCGCCCAGTGGCCTCGCCAGCGGCGTCAGGTCGTCCCTGATTGCCCGCGCCGTCGCAGCGTGGAGTCGACCGCGACGGCGACAAGCAGGACGGCGGCCGTCGCAATGTCGGTCCCGGCCGTGCTGATGTTCAAGAGCGCGAGCCCGTTCGTCAACGTGGCAATCACGAGGCCACCGAGAACCGGGTGGATCGCCTTCCCGTGCCCGCCGAAGAGCGACGCCCCGCCGATGACGGCGGCGGCGACGGCGTAGAGCACGTAGGTCCCCCCGTCGAAGCCGACGGAGAAGGAGCCGAGGCGCGAGGCGTAGACGAGGGCCGCCAGCCCGGCGGTGAAGCTACAGAGGGCGAAGGCGACGGTACGGATCCACGACACGTGGATGCCCGCCCGGCGGGCTGCTTCGGGGCTGGCACCGATGGCATAGATGTAGCGTCCGAGCCGGGTCCTCGCCAACAGGAACGACTGCGCCGCCAGCACCACGACGATGAAGGGAATCACCCAGGGCACCCCTTCGACCGTCGTCAGCACACCCCGGTTCAGGTTGCACACGAACACGAGGACGAACCCTGCGACGGCCACGGCGCCGATCATCATGATCGTGACGCCCACTGGCGGTGCCGTCAGGCCCTGGGAGCGCCGCCGTGCCGTGCGGGTCAGCGCCACCAGGCCGAACAACCCGACGGACACGATGAGCACGATCCAGCCGACCCACGGGGTCATGTTCCCGCTGACCAGGTCGTCGATGATGTTGTTCGACACCGTGATGACGCCGCCGACGGCCCCCTTGTCGACGTCGAAGACGTAGATCAAGACGCCTTGCCACCCGAGCAGGCCGGCCAGTGTGACGACGAAGGAAGGGATCTTGAGGCGCGTGATGATGGTGCCCTGGAAGGCGCCGATGACGATGCACGCCAGCATCCCGACGATGATCCCCAACCACCACGGCCAGTTCTGGGGTGAACCGATGAGGGCCAGCGAGATGGCGGCGCCGACGGCACCGACGAATCCGATGGAGAGGTCGATCTCGCTGAGGATGAGCGCGTAGAGCTCGGCCATGCCGAGCAGGATGATGAACGCGGCCTGGACGAAGAGGTTGACGATGTTCGTCGCCGTCAGGAACGAGCTCGACTGCACCTCGAAGAAGATGCAGATGACGATCAGCCCGACGATGATGGGGAGGGCGCCGCTCTCGCCGCCCTTGATGCGCCGCCACCACGCCCCGAAGTAGTCGCCGACGGAGTCGGCCAGAACGTTGGGCGCCAGGACGACGAGTTGTTCCGAGTCGATGGCGCTGGAGGACGTCGCTCCGGGCGCCGGTTTTGCGCCCTCTTCCTCTGTGCCCTTCGGTGAGGCGACGGGGTCGTCGATGGTGCCGGTCATTGTGCGCTCGCGCCCGTGCCGGCACTCTGGCTCGCGGCCGCATGTTGCTCTCGGGGCCGAGACGCCTCGCCGGTCGTCATGAACTCGACGACGATCTGCGTGTCGAAGTCCGAGGCCGGGCCCTGGGCGACCAGATGCCCGAGGTACAGGACTGAAATCTGATCCGCCACGGCGAAGACATCGTTGAGGTTGTGGGAGACGACCATGACCGCCGTGCCCTGACTCGACAGTCGCTTGATGAGGTCCAGGACCTCACGCGTCTGGGCGACGCCCAGCGCTGCGGTCGGCTCGTCCATGATCACAAGCTTGGCGGCGGACATCACCGCCTTGGCGACTGCCACGGACTGGCGCTGGCCGCCGGACAAGGAGGCCACCGGCTGGCGGATGGAGCGGACGGTCGTGACGTGGAGGTCGGCGAGGGTCTGGCGCGCCTCGAGCTCCATGGCCGTCTCGTCGAGGAGCCCGAAGCGGAGTT
This sequence comes from Acidimicrobiales bacterium, assembly GCA_035503015.1. Taxonomy (GTDB): domain Bacteria; phylum Actinomycetota; class Acidimicrobiia; order Acidimicrobiales; family RAAP-2; genus Bog-473. Next base: position 3,162 of record DATJTU010000182.1, read on the forward strand.
TCTCGTGCCCGAGGAACATGTTCTGCACGATGTCGAGGTTGTCGCACAGCGCCAGGTCCTGGTAGATCGTCGTGATCCCGAGGGCCTCGGCGTCGTTGGGGCTGTGGATGTGGACGGGCTTCCCCTGCCAGAGGATCTGTCCCTCCGACGGCGCCCAGAGGCCCGAGATCGTCTTGATGGTGACCGACTTGCCGGCGCCGTTGTCGCCGACCAACGCGGTCACCTTGCCTGCCGGGACGGACAGGTCGACCTTGTCCAGCGCCTGTACGGCGCCGAACGTCTTGCTGACACCCCGTAGCTCCAGGAGCGGCGTATCCGCAGCGTCGCTCATGTTCGTACCCCCTGAGTGCAGACAACTCCGACTGACGACAGCACTCCTCGCCGGCCCCGCTCCCGAGGGGAACGGGGCCGGCGGAAGAGTTACTTCTTCACTCAGGTCGACACTAGCCAGGAGGCCGTGCCGATGAGACGGACCGCTATCCCGAGATCCCGGCGGCCTGGCAGTCGCTGGCGTAGGAGCCGGTGCAGAGCTGCGAAGCCGGGACGAAGTTGTCCTTGATCACCGTCGAGTTCATGTTCTTCGTGGTGACCCACTCGGGGGTGAGCAGCGTCGAGGGGACGCTGACCTTGGCCGTCGTGTCCTCCGTCTTGCCGTTGACCAGTCCCGCAGGCGGCTTGGCGCCGGCACGCAGGTAGAGGGCCAGCGCAACTGCAGCCTGCGCCTCGAGGTAGATGGGCTTGTAGACGGTGCCGCACTGGTAGCCCGACAGCACGTTCTGCAGGCCGGTCAGCGTGGCGTCCTGGCCGGTGGTCGGGAACGTCTTGGGCTTCACGTGCTGCGACTGCAGGTACGTGATGATCGGAGCCCCGGTCTCGTCGTTGGGAATCAACGCGGCATTGACGTTGTGGTGGGCCGTGTAGACGGCTTGGAACTCGGTCTCAGCCGTCGGCGGGTCCCACGTGCCGGCGGTGTGCGCCACGGCGGTCCAGCCCTTGTTCTTGAAGTAGGGGTTGAGCACGCCGTCGTAGCCCTGGGCGAACAACGTGGCGTTGTTGTCCGTCACCGCGCCGTGCATCACGACAACCTGCGGCTTCGACACGTGCCACGCCGACACGCAGCTCACGAGGCCCTGCCCCATGACCTGTCCGACCTTCACGTTGTTGAAGCTCACGTAGTAGGCGCGGCTCCCGCCGAGTGTCAGGCGGTCGTAGTCGATGACCTTTACGCCGCGCGACTTGGCGTAGCTCTCGATCTGGGCGCCGACGCCGGAGTCGAGCGGGTCGACCAGGAGGACGGTGGCACCGTTGGAGATGTCGGTCTGCGCGTCAGTCAGCTGTGTGGCGTCACTGCCCAACGCGTTCTGCACGACGTACTGAGACGAGCTCAGTCCAGCGGTCTGAAGCGCTTTGGTGATGTCCGGCTGGTCGAACTCGACGTAGCGCGTCGAACTGACCGTGTCGGGGAGGATTGCGGCCACCTTGCCCTTGCCCTCGGAGGCGAGCGACTTGAACTGCTTCATCGTGGTGAAGCTGTTGTTGAACGAGGTTGCCGAGACGTTGGAGGGACCGCTGGCGCGGACGGAGGCTTGCGCCCCTGCCGCCACGGAGCCCACCAGCGTCGCCGACAAGATGAGGGAGAGCCCCCCGAGCATGCCTGCCCTGCTGAAACGCACCTTTTCTCCTTATTGTCCGGCTCACCCGGAAAGAGGACCCCTGCACCCTCTTTTTGTCCGCGTGGAGCGCTTTCCATTGCAATCATGTTTCAAGTTCGCGACGCTGTGGGCGGAATTTTGAAAAAAAGTTTGGAAGCCCAGGTCAGGAGCCCGAATTCCGTCTTCGAGGACCGGCTCACGCCTGTCCGGTGGCCTCCAGCCACGCCGCAGCCCCGATCAGACCGGCGTCGTCGCCGAGCGCAGAGGGGACGACGGCCAGGTCTGCGGGGTGGTGCTCGGGGCGTCCCGCGACCCGCTCTTTGACCGCTGCGAAGAAGCGCGGGTGACGGCCGAGCCCGCCGCCGATGACGACGGTGCTCGGGTAGAAAGCCATCACCAGGTTCGAGACGCCGACCGCGCACGCGACGACAGCGTCCTCCCAGATCGCCTTGGCTGCTGCGTCACCCCGTTGTGCCGCGGCATCGATGTCCGCCGCGTCCGCGAGCCGCTCGGGGTGTTCGCGCGCACGACGCGCGATCCCACTCCCCGAGCCGAGCTCTTCGAGCGTGCTCGGCTCGCCGTTGTGCCAGGCGCGCCAGTCGATGACGGTGTGGCCGACCTCGCCGACCGATCGGGCGCCGCGCAGCAGTCGGCCGCGTTGCATGATGCCCGCGCCGATCCCCGTGGAGATCGTGAGGAAGGCGACATCGCTGGCGCCGGCGCCGGCGCCGAACACGGCCTCTCCGACCCCGGCGAGATCGGCGTCGTTCGCTACGTGGACGGACATGCCCAGCCGATCGGCGAGCGCTCGGCGCGAGAGAAGATCGGGCCAGCGCTCGTGGAGGTGCGGGGCCCACAACAAGCGGCCCGCGTCGTAGTCGACGGCGCCAGGCAGGCCGACGACAGCGTGCGAAACCGGTCCGTGCGTGCCGATGGACGCGACGTTGGCGACCAGATCGAGCAGCGCTGAGGGCACGTGGGCGTCGTTCGGCGTCGTGGCCGAGCTTCTGTGGAGCAGGTTCCCCGCTGTGTCGACGAGGGCGACCCGCATTTTCGTGCCACCAATGTCGGCGGCGAGAACGAGAGGCGTGCTCACCTCGAGGCGATGCGTCCGAGTCCGGCTGAAGTGGCCGGGTCAGGCAGCGGGGTCCGCGTCAGGGGCATAGCCCTCATTGCGGAGCAGGCGACGCAGATTGGCGAGCGAATTGGGGTCGATGTCCTTGTTGTGGGGGACTTCGAGTGTCTCGGTGGAGTCGCCGATCGTCACGACGACGTGGTCCTTCTTGGTTTCTTTCACGGTGCCCACCGACTCGAGGAGCGAGACGATCGCGTGCCACTCGAGGTTGTGGCTCAGGGGGTGGCGGAAGATTTGCGCCAGTGTCTCCCGGTGATGGCTGTTCAGGTGTTCGGGCGCGCTCACGGCCGCTCCGCTCCTCTCCTCGTGCGCGACGGGTGTCGCTGTCCCCATCCTCGCATCTCGGTCGGGCCGCCGTCCGCGGGTGGGAAACTGGGTAAGGCACAATCGTCGGCGATCCCGAGGAGGTGGCATGAGGTTCCGCGATCGCCAGGATGCCGGGCGCCGCTTGGCCGCCGTCGTGGCACAGCGGGATCCCGACGGCGCAGACACTGTCGTGACGGGACTTCCCCGTGGCGGGGTGCCCGTCGCCTTCGAGGTGGCGCGAGCTCTCGACGCCCCGCTCGACGTGATCGTGGTCAGAAAGCTGGGCGTCCCGTTCCAGCCCGAGCTCGCGATGGGCGCAATCGGCGAGGGCGGTGTGCGCGTCGAGAACGAGGATGTCGCGCGGTCGGGTGCCGTGCGTGCGAGCGACATCGAAGGCGTCGAGAGGGACGAACGGGCGGAGCTCGAGAGGCGGGCGGCGCAGTACCGCGGTGACCGACATCGTCTCGACCTGGCGCACCGCTGTGCCGTCGTCGTGGATGACGGGGTCGCCACGGGATCGACGGCGCGCGCGGCATGTGTCGTCGCCCGCGCCCAAGGAGCCACGCGCGTCGTGCTCGCGGCGCCGGTCGTCTCGCGTCCCGCACTCAGATCGGTCCGGCGCGTCTGTGACGACGTCGTGTACGTGGCGGCGCCAGATCCTTTCTTCGCGGTCGGGGAGTGGTACCAGGATTTTTCGCAGACGACCGACGACGAAGTGATTCGCCTCCTCCAGCGCGCGGCGAGCCAGCCGCACGACACGACGACGCGCTGAGCCTGGTCGCGTCGGTGTGAACGGACCCCGTAGGCCCGTGACGGGGTCGCCAGCAGAAGCCGGCGACGCGGCAGACGCTCTCGGCCGGCTGCACCTGCACCGTTGGACCGATCGCGCCGTTGTCGCGGCGGCGATCATCGCGTTGGCATCGGGATTCGGTCAGTTCGGCGTCGTCGCTGCCTTGGGCGACGTGTCCACCCAGCTGGGACACGTCGCATCCGGCGGGACCATCGCCGACAAGGTGGGGCTCTCGGCGACGAGCATCGGCGCGGGTCTGGCGATCATCCGGCTGGCGTCTCTGGGCAGCCTCCCCGTCATCGGGTACGCGGACCGCCTGGGACGCCGGCCGGTCATCCTCTGGGTGACGATCCTCGGCCTCGCCGTGACGGCGGTGGCGGCAGCGAGCCCGGGCTACTGGTGGTTCGTCGCTATCTTCGCCTGCGGCCGCCCTTTGCTCAGCGCCTCGAATGCGCTGGCCGGGGTGATGGCGGCGGAGGAGACCGCAACGAGTGACCGCGCCGCCGCGATCGCTCTCATCGCCGCCGGTTATGGGATCGGTGCGGGCATCTCGGCGATCGTGCACAGCCTGGCCTCGAGCGTGCTCGGGTTCCGGGGGATCTTCGCCCTCGCGGTCGCGCCGCTCGTCGTCGTGGTGGCGCTGCGGGGCTGGGTGGAAGAGCCCACTCGATTCATGGTGGCGCAGGCCGCCGGCGAGCACCCGACGCCGGTGCTCGGCGCCGTCGGACCTCGCTACCGGGGCCGCCTCGCCACCCTCTGCCTGATCGCGTTCGCCATCTCGGTGATCTCGGGGCCGGCGAACAGCTTCGTGTTCCTCTACGCGCAAGATGTGGTCCACCTGCAGGGCGACGTCACAGCCCTGATGGTGGTGGCCGGGGGAGCGTCCGGGCTGGCCGGGCTCCTGGCCGGGCGATGGTTGTCGGACCACGTCGGACGGCGACCGACCGGATCCATCGCCATGATCGCGGTCGCGCTGACGCCCACCGTCGCCTACTCGGGATCTCGTGTCGCGCTGGTCGGCGGCTACGTGCTGGGGGTGCTGGCCGGCGCCATCTTTGCGCCCGCACTCGGCGCGTTGCTCACCGAGCTCTTCCCCACGTCGGTCCGGGCGTCCGTGACGGGGTGGTCCGTCACGGCCGGCGTCGTCGGAGCCGTGGTCGGCCTGATCTTCTTCGGAGCCGTGGCCGACGTCGACAACCGGTTCGCCGTCGCCGCCCAGCTGACCTTTCTTCCGGCCGGAGCCGTGGCGGCCATCCTGTTCTGGCTGGTGCCCGAGACCAAGGGCCGGGAACCCGAGGCACTCTGGCCCGAGTGACGACGGCGTGACCGGCGTGGGCCGAGGCGCCTCTAGCTATAGGTGAACGTCACCGCGTTCGACGTGCCGCTGGCAGTCGTGATGATGACTTGCGCCGACGACGCGCCGGTGATCGGCGGAACGGTGACGGTGCAGGTGGTCTGCGCCGGACACTGCGTTGGCGCAACCTGGCCGTTGAACGTCGCGATGATCTGCCCGGAGGCACTCAGGAAGTTCGCGCCGGCCACCTGGATCGTCTGTCCGGCTGCGCCGGTGGAGGGGCTGAGCGCGGCGATCTGCGGTGCAGCGCCGGGGACGGCAGCGAGCGTGGTCGTGGTCGAGGATCCCGACGTCGTCTGCGTGTGCGAGCCGGACCCCGACGTGGACCGTGGCGCGGAGGTTCCTCCTCGGCTGTGACCGGTTCCGGTGCCCTGCCCGCCCCGGCCACCGTGCCCCGACGTCGGCGCCGCCACGCTCGGCGCGTTCGGGCTCGGTGACCCGCCGCCCGACAGGGAGGCCGCCAACGCGACTGCGGCCACGAGGACCAGCACGGCGACCGCGACGACCGCACCCGTCAGCACGCGTTCACTCCTGCCGTCCCGCCACCTCGAGCCACTGCCGTCGCCCGAGTCAGGCTGTGGCGTCACGAGCGGCTCGGGCGCCGGCGCGGGTGGCGAGGCCGGCGGACCCTGCCCGGCGGGCGGCGGCTGCGCGGCGAGCGTGGCAGGCGGGCCCTGAGAGGCCGCCGGCGGCGCAGGCGGCGGTGGGACGGGGGCCGGGGCGGCCGGAAGCGCCGAGAGGGCGGCCGCGAGGACTGTGACATCGGGTGTCTCGGACTCGGGGCCCTCGGGTGACGTCGGCGGTTCGCCGTCCGCCGGAGCGCTCTGGGGACGCGGCCGTTTCGGCGTCGGGGGCAGCGGGGCTGCGCCAGAGGATTCGCGTACGCGGCGGACCGCGCTCTCCATGGCCCCGAGGGCACGCTGCCCCGGTGTTCCCTGCGGTGGCTCCGACGTCTGCCCTTCAGTCATCGATCCTCCGCGCACATGTTCCCGCATCGGGAAGCATCCATGCGCGCCGCTCCGGCGCCCGCAGGGCGGCCCGGCGGAGCAGGGGGGCGGGGCGACCAGAGCCTCCCGATTCACAGGCCCGGCCCCGCGTCGCCACCCGTAGGATTGCCGCCGTCGAACGGGAGGCTGCCATGCGATCGGATCTCGTGCCCCGCCGACGCCCGCACCGGGGCGGTGTGGCGTCGCGGCACGGTGGGCACCACGGCGGAGGTGGCGAAGGAAACGGCGCCGCGGCCGCGGTCGAACCGTTGCTGGCGCATTTCTTCGGCGGCCCGCCTCCGGTGCGGGTGGAGTTCTGGGACGGCTCGGCGCTCGGGCCGGCCGGCGGCGACACCCTGGTGGTCCGGTCGGCCGACGCGGTGCGCCGGCTGCTGTGGGCGCCCGGCGAGCTCGGCCTGGCGCGGGCATTCGTGGCCGGTGACCTGGACTTTGAAGGCGACATCTTCTCCCTGCTCGCCAGGCTGCACGCGGCGGTGCCGGCCCGTGGGCACGGCCGTGCGCCCCAGCCGCGCCAGGCCCTCGAAGCGCTCGAGGCACTCCAGGCGGCGCGTCGGCTGGGGGCGTGGGGGCCGCCGTTGCCCGCGCCACCCGAAGAGGCCACCCCGCGGGGCCGGCTGCACTCCAAGTCGCGCGACGCCCAGGCAGTCCGGCACCACTACGACGTCAGCAACGACTTCTACGCCCTGGTGCTCGGGCCGAGCATGACGTATTCGTGCGCCCGCTTCGCGCCGGGTGTGGTGACCCTCGAGGCAGCACAGGAATCGAAGCACGATCTGATCTGCCGCAAGCTCGGGCTGCACGAACGGCCCGGCTCGCGTGTGCTCGATGTGGGATGCGGATGGGGGACCTTCGCACTGCACGCGGCACGCACGTACGGCGCGACGGTGGTCGGCGTCACGCTGAGTCCGGCCCAGGCGGCGCTCGCACGCGACCGGGTGGCCGCAGCGGGGCTGGGCGAGCACGTCGAGATTCGCGTGCAGGACTACCGCGACGTTGACGACGGTCCGTTCGACGCCGTCGCGTCGGTCGGGATGTTCGAGCACGTGGGCTCCGCCAAGAGCGGCGCGTACTTCGACGCCCTGCACCGGCTGTTGCGACCGCAGGGCCGCCTGCTCAACCACGCCATCTCCAGTGTCGGGGGCTCGCGCATCGGGTCTCGCTCGTTCATCGGCCGCTACGTCTTCCCCGACGGCGAGCTCATCGACGTGGGCCGGGTCGTCGGATGCATGCAACGAGCGGGCTTCGAGGTGCGCGATGTCGAGTCGCTGCGCGAGCACTACGCCAAGACGCTGCACGCGTGGGTACGGAATCTCGAGGGCCACTGGGATGCCGCGGTCGCCGAGGTCGGCGTGCGGCGCGCCCGTATCTGGCAGCTCTACATGGCGGCGTCGGCCAACGGGTTCGACGACGGCGGGATCTCGGTGCACCAGGTCCTCGGCGTCGTCCCGGGCGCGAGCGGGGGGAGCGGCATGCCGCCCACGCGGCGGGAGTGGGGATGAGCGCCGTGGACGCGACACCGCGGGTCGTCGTGTGCGACGGTGACGAGACCGGACAGGAGCTCTTGGTCGAAGCGTTGCGCGTCCTCGATCCTGACGTACTCGGGTTCGCCATCGACCTCGTGCACTACGACCTCTCGCTCGAGAACCGGCGCGCCACCGCCAACGAGGTCGTGCGCGACGCCGCGGCGGCAATGAAGGAGACGGGCCTCGGACTGAAGGCGGCGACGATCACTCCCGAGCGCACCGGTGACGTGGGGAGCCCGAACCGGATCCTGCGCGAGGGAGTCGGCGGGAGCGTCATCGTCCGGACCGGGCGGCGCATCCCGGGTGTCGCGCCGCCGGCATCGGTCGTCCATCCGATCGTCGTCGTGCGGATGGCGGTGGGCGACGCGTACGGAGCCGAAGAGAAGCGGACCGGGACTCCCGGCGGTGTCGACGAGCAGGCATGGCGGACCGAGCGCATCGACCGCTCGGTCTGCCGCTCCGTCGCCGAATACTCCTTTCGGAGCGCCGTGCAGCTCGGCGCCTGCGTCTACGGCGGCCCGAAGTGGACGGTCTCGACCGTGTACGAGGGCATGTTGAAGGAGGAGATGGACGCCGCAGCGGCCCGGTATCCGGCAGTCGTCTACCGCCCGACGTTGATCGATGCGGCGTATGCAGGGCTCTTGACCGAATCGAGTCACAGCCCTCTCGTGGTCCCGGCGTTGAACCGCGACGGCGACTGCCTGTCCGACCTTGTGCTGGCCCTGTTCGGCTCCATCGCCGGCGCCGAGTCCGTGCTGCTCGCGCTCGACGACGAGTTGCGGGCCGTGGTCGCCATGGCCGAGGCACCGCACGGCACCGCCCCCTCGCTCATGGGCAAGAACGTCGCCAACCCGATGGCGATGCTGCTCGCGTGCGCGGCTGTCCTCGATCACGCTGCACACGGCGACGACGAGGTGGCGGAGAAGGCCACCGCCCTGCGTCGTGCCACTCTCGGTGTGGCGGCCGACGGGATTCGGACCTTCGACCTCGGCGGTGACGCATCCACCTCGGAAGTGGTTGACGCGGTGGTGGCGCGCCTTCGCGCCGAAAGAGATGGCTGAACAGGCCCGGACCTGAGGCGGTTCCGGGCCTGAGGGGCTACCCCCGTGGCTTGGGTGGCAGACGGGCGACGGTCAAGAAGAAGTCGTCGACCCGGCGTACGGCGCTGCGGAACGAGTCGAAGTCGACCGGCTTTGTGACGAAGGCGTTCGCGTGCAGGTCATAGCTCTGCGCGATGTCGTCGTCGGAATCAGAGGTGCTCAGCACGACCAACGGGATCCGTCGCAATGAACGGTCCCCTTTGACGAACGCCAACACCTCGCGCCCGTCGACGCGGGGGAGGTTCAGGTCGAGGAGGATCAGGTCCGGGCGTGGCGCGTCGTCGTACGGGCTCTCCTGCCGCAGGAACGAGATGGCGGCCTCGCCGTTGTCGACGAGGTGCAAGTCGAGATCCATTCCGGACTCCGCCAGCGCTTCGCGCGTCATCATCGCGTCACCGGGATCGTCCTCGACGAGCAATAAGTCAATGCGGGTGCTCGTCGTCGCGTCGATCATGGCGCCCCCTCGGTCCCGACCACAGGAAGAGTAAAGCAGATCCGCGTCCCGTTTTGGTGGGTCGTGTCGAGCCAGATGCGACCCCCGTGGAAGTCCACGATCTTCTGACAGAGCGCGAGTCCGATGCCGGTGCCCGGGTAGCTGTCACGCCCGTGCAGGCGCTGGAAGATGACGAAGATCTTCTCGGCGAACCGCGGCTCGATCCCGATCCCGTTGTCGGATACTGAGTATCGCCACTCGTGTTCCCCCTCCCGCGCAGCCTCGATCTTCACGACGGGCGAAGCGTCGGAGTGGAACTTGACCGAGTTGGCAACGAGGTTCTGCCACAGTGACACCAGCAGCGCACGGTCGCCCCACGCGGCGGGCAGCCGGCCGACCTCGATGCTCGCGCCGCACTCTGCGATGGCTGGTTCGAGATTGTCGATGGCAGCCTGCACGCACTCGGCCATCGGGAGCATCTCGAAACGGTCGGTGTCCCGGCCGACTCGCGAGAACGCCAGCAGGTCGCTGATCAGCTGCTGCATGCGCGAGGCTCCGTCGACCGCGAACCCGATGTACTGGTCGGCCCGCTCGTCGAGCTGGCCCTCGTAGCGCTGTTGGAGCAGCCGCACGAAGCTGGTGACCTTGCGCAACGGCTCCTGCAGGTCGTGGGAGGCCACATAGGCGAACTGCTCGAGCTCTTGGTTCGACCGGCGGAGCTCCTCGTTGCGCCCGTGCAGCTCGAGCCGCGCCGCGTCGACCTCTTGGAGCTCTTGGACGATGCGCTGGCGCATCGCCTCGATGTCCGTGGCCAGGTCCAGGATCTCGACGGGCTCGGGGGCGGAGATCTCGTGGGCGAGGTCGCCGTCGGTCACGGTGCGCGCGTCGGCGCTGACGAGGGCCAGCGGCGACACGACCCAGCGCTTGAGGAGGATGCGCATCACGACGAGCCCGCCGACAAGGAGGATCACCCCGCCTCC
>DATJTU010000183.1:0-22152 GCA_035503015.1 Acidimicrobiales bacterium
GCCGAGTCGCGAGCTGGCGCTCCTTCCGGGAGCAGGTTCCGGCTCGACCATGGTCGCCCCCTTCCGCTCGCTCGATCAGATCCGCAGCGTGCTGGACGTGCCAAAAGCATGTCACAGGTCGGGATTCGTCCGGGGCTGACCTTCGAGCCGATGTCGGTCCGCAGCAAGTCTCCTGCACACCGGGTCAGGGACGTCACCTCTGGTGGTCGGGCGCCCGCCTGATATCCGGGTGAACGTTGTCCTTCCGGCGTGAGGGCCGTGAAGCTTGGATGAGCCTGGCCGTGTTTTCTGGCAGCGAGAGCAAGGCGAAACGGTTGCGACGGGCGGAACGCGAAAAGACCGTCCCACAAGGCGACACGCCAGTCTCTCTGCCTGTCGGTGTGTTGCCCGAAACCGTCATCACCGCCCGGCGGGATGCGTCGTTTCCCAGCTGTTCAACCTTCCAGGCGGGCTTCTTTGAGATGGGATCCGATACTGGCGTCCGGGTCTGGTGCCCTCAGCAATCCGGCAAAATCAATTCCTTCGACCGGACAGGGAGCTTGGATCGCGAAACCTTGTCCAGCATCGCACCCGAGCGCAGCGAGAACGCCGACGAGGTCCATTCGTTCGATACCCTCTGCAATCACTCGAAGCCCAAGTGCATGCGCGAGGTCGACCATCGAGCGAACGATGCTGTTATCGCGCGAGGACCCGGCACCGACCTGGATGCGCGAAGTGAACGTGCGATCGAGCTTGACTTCGGCAATCGCCAGGTCGCCGAGATGGGAGAGCGAGGAAACTCCCGTGCCAAAGTCGTCGATCGACACCGCCACCCCCAAGGTCGCCAGTTCTTGAATCACGCGCTTGGATCGAGTCAGGTCGGCCATGACCATTCGCTCGGTGATCTCGAGCACGAGTGCGTCGGGGCCGAGCCCTGCTCTCTGGAGAAGGGTGGTCACTCGGCTCGGGAGTGCCGAATCCAAGAGATCCGTGGCCAAGAGGTTGATGGCGACGCCCACCTGATGCCCTTCGCTCCACCAGCTGGCGCAGTCGGCAACTGCCTGCTCGAAGACCCAGGTGCTCAAGGGACGAATGAGGTCGCCCTCTTCAGCCAGGGCCAAGAGGTGTTCGGGAGGAATGGGACCGAGGGTCGCGTGAGGCCACCGGAGGAACGCCTCTACCGTGATCACGGCGCCGGTCCCCAAGTCGATTTGAGGCTGATAATGGAGTTCGAGTGAGCTCTCGGCCATTGCCTGACGCAGGTCGTCAACCAGGGCAAGACGGTCCGCCTCGTCGTCGAGGGCGGCTTCGTACACGTCGAAGGATCCCCGTTCTTTTTTCGCCCTGTACATGGCGATGTCTGCGCAACGCAACAAGTCTGCAGAGTTCAAAGCATGTTCGGGCGCCAGTGCCACGCCGACACTCGCACCGACACGCAGGCTCGAGCTTTCGACGTCAATTGGTTCTCCGAGCAAGGTCGCGATGCGCTGCGCGACCTTCGCCGCTCTGAAGGCGTCGGTGCCGTGGATGAGGACCGCGAACTCGTCACCGCCAAGACGTGCCACCACGTCGCTGTGGCGTACGACCTGGCGGATGCGGGGGCCAATTTGGCGCAAGAGCGCGTCGCCGACATGGTGGCCGAACGAGTCGTTGATCTCCTTGAAGTGATCGAGGTCAATCAGGAGCAAAGCTAGGCTGCGGGCATCACCGTCGGCGACGGCGAAGGCAGCAAGGGAGTCGTCGAGCTCGTCGAGAAGCTGACGGCGGTTACTGAGCCCAGTGAGCTCATCGGTTGCGGCGAGATGTTGTCGCGACTCGTTGAGTGCCCTTTGCCGGCGCAGCGCCAAGGTCAGGCGGGTCATCACGGCGAGCAGCATGATTCCGGCCAAGCCGAAGAGAAGGGTGGTGTCGTAGCTGGCGCCGGCAAGCACGCCGACCTTGAAGCTCGCAGCCCAGCCGAGGTCTAGGTGAATTGCCGCCAGGTCCGCCACTGAGATGCAATCGGCATTTCAACCCGAGGTCTTGACAGCATTTTGGGAAACCCGACGTCGGAGTCAATTTCGACGACCCGTACCCACCTTTACGGGGTCCCTGCCGGGGCCACAGGGACGCCAACGACACCGTGCTCCAGCTTCGCAACTCCCCGCAGAAGAGTTCGGTCCGTCTGTCCGGCTTTCAGCGGCTCGTCGATTGCAGCACCGGGGCGAAGAAGTCGGTGAGTAGCTCATTGACGCGCTGAGGTTCGTCATGATGGACCCAATGGGAGGCATTGGGCAGGCGCTCGACACGGTCCAGGTTGGGGACGTCCTTGCTGTCTGGCTCTGCTAGATCGGGCTCGAGGTAGCGATCCTTCTGGCCCCAAATGACAAGCGTTGGCGCAGAGACGGGGTGGATCTGCGCCTCGGCGTCTTTCGGTGACGTTCGTACCGCGCACCGGTAGTAATCGATCATGCCGGCCGCCGCTCCTGGCTGCGACCACGCCTCGATGTAGCGATCGGTCTCCTCCGGCGTCAGGGAAGGGTGGGCATCCCGCAGGAAGTGCCGGAAGAAGTGCCAGTGATCGGCGTGCACGACGCTTTCGGGCAGCCCAGGGATGTCAAAGAAGAAGAAGTACCAGGACTTGCGTAGCTGTCCCGGGTGATGCAGTCCCTGCGACAACTTCCGTGGATGCGCCGCGTTGAGGATGGCCAGCCGTTCCACCACCTCGGGGTGGTTCATCGCTGTGGCCCAGGCGGCCGTCCCACCCCAGTCATGACCGACTAGCAGCGCGGATTCGGATCCTCGTTCGTGGATCAGATCGCGGACGTCGTCGGCGAGCAGACCGGGTGCATACCCTTTGATGTCGTCCGGCCGAGACGACAGGTTGTAGCCGCGCATGTCGGGCGCCACGACGTGGAAACCGGCGGCCGCGAGGGGCTTGATCTGGTTTCGCCAGCCGAACCAAAACTCCGGAAAGCCGTGCAGCAAAAGGACCATTGGTCCCTCACCCGCCTCGACGTAGTGCAACTTGATCTTGCCTAGTTCTGCATAACCCTCATTCAGGTCGCTGTCCTCGTTGGCCATGAGCATCTCCTTGGAGGTCGCCAATCTTTGCTCCGCTTCACCCAGGGTCTGCCTCGTCACAGGCGTTGTCAACCTGTTGTTTTCTGTTGGCTCGGTGTGCTCGGAGGAGCCTGAAATGGGACTGAGACTCAGCTGCGTCGCGCACATGTCACCGTGCTCCGACACGAGCTCACATGTCGAACAAGACGTCCTTTGGAACCGGATCGTCGTACAAGATGTTCTCGTCCACTCGAACATCCCGACTTACGTCCTGCGACGAGGGCGCGACCATGTGGCGTTCGGAGTAGGAGTTGTGACAAGTCGGGTCGATCCGGACAATGTCCGATACATCGTTTCCGCTGGGTCCGATCTCAGTCTCTTCGTTCCATCGACCGGTCGTCGGTAGGCGCGTGGCCGTAGGGTCGATGGCGCAAACAAGCGACGCGGGCCGAGCTCGTCGATCAGGCTGCCCCGTTGGCGCCGTCGACGCCGGCCTCATCGCTACGCGCCAAAAGTGGGAAGAAGTGAGCTGCAACGCCCCGAAGGAAGCCAACGACCAACCGCGGTGTGAGGGCAGCGCCCGGTTCGTTGAGCTCTTCTGGGAGCTTGACCTCCATCTCTCTCGCTCTGTCGATGAGCGCAGAGCCCATGCCCTTGCCCAGGGTGCTCAGACCCTTGCCGACCACGTCCGGGTCCATCGTCCACGCTGGTACGGGAAGCGACCGGACGGAAGCCCAAGTTTCGGGTTTGCGCGGCGTCTCGAGGGTGAACACGTGGTCGAAGGTGCGCGCCGCCGCGTCGCGCCCCGTGAAGGCCTCACCGAGTCCCCAAGTCTTGCGGAGTGTGGCGATCAAAGATGTGTGGCGGTACTCCTCGTTGTAGACGGCTCCCGGTTCGATCCACGGCGACACGATTACGGCCGGGACGCGGTAGCCGGAACGCTCGAACGTGAAACCACACTCGCCGGGAGGCGCCGACGGGTCGGGCGCCGGAACCGGTCCCGGAGGGACGTGATCGTACGTGCCGCCCGGCTCGTCCCAACCGATGAGGAGCGCAGTGTTCCAGACGTTGGCGCCGTCATCCTTGGTCGCTGACCGATATGCGTTGAACACCCGCTCCAAAAATGCTTCGCCCGAGAGGGTCGACGACGGGCTGTCGACCTCGATGTCCACCTTGTCCGAGAACGAGCGGCCCATGGCGGGGTGATAGTCGCCGTGACCCGCCATCATGTTCGGCTCGATCAGCGAGAAGTTGGGGAGCGTCCCGGCCGCCGCGTCCTTCTCGAACTCGGCGAATGGCACGAAGTGGGTCGCAAGACGCTCCTTTAGGCGAGGAAAGTGGATGAGCCCAGTAAAAGACAAGGCCATGGGCTCCATCACGTAGACCTTCCAGGTCTTCCCGTGAGCCTCGATGCGCTCGAAGATCGTCTCGGCGTCGTTCTTGGTGAACCACTTCCGTATTGGACTGTTGACGACCGCACCCGACGAGGTCGCCGCGGTCCAGAACGACCTGTTCATGAAGGTCTGTGACGGCACCTCGGAAAACCAGTGATCGAAGACGCCAAATTCTCGGGCGATGCCGTTGAGCACCGGGAGTTGTTCCGGTGTGTAGCCGGTCATGATGTGGGCGTATTCGTCGTAGGTGGGTTGTCGGCCGACTTCACCCGTGAAGGTCGAGATGTAGTCGGTCACGAACCCATCCATCGTCGGAGTCGTCCCCGGCGGCGGTGTGTTCCAAGGTGCCGAGGCGGCCTCACCGATCTTGAAACGGTTCTGATCGTCGACGACGTTGAAGAGCTGGGTATTGGTGTGAAAGAACTCCTCGCCCGAATCCGGATTGGGCGAGTCCATGTCCGTGGCGATCGTGTAGGGCACGACCTTGCGATCGGCACCGTGCTCCGCCCACGTGGGTATCGGGTTGCTCAGGCTCTTCCCGATCACCCCCTCGAAGGCCTTGTGGTCTTCGGGGCCATAAAGGTGCCCGAGGACGTTGTCAAGAGAGCGGTTCTCGAAGAGGACGAGGACCACGTGCTCGAGGGCCTGGGATCTATCGAGCATCGGCATCCGCCGCGCCTCCTCATTGCACAGCTTCGGGCAAGGTGAGGTTGGACTGTAGCCCCAGGCGCGGGCAGCAATCGGGGCCGCATATCTGTGTTCCCGAGCGCGACCGAAATGCTGTGGCGTGGGCGTCATCGAGCCGGCCTCGTCACCCCTAACGCTCGTTGGATAACTCTCGCTAGAGACTTTCGGCCCTGGCGCGACCGAAACCGACATCGGTAACTTCGCCTTGGGAAATTCGGTTCGGGAACGGGGAGTGTCGGATTGTGCCAAGGATGCCTCACGCCCCGACGATCACTGAGATTTCGGACGGTCGTTGGGTTGTGGTCTGCGGTCAGTGCGAGAGCGAGCATGACGTGGCTGTGCCGATCGGCATCGGCACGCCGGTGACGTCACGGCAAACGGCAGAGCTCTTGCGAGCGAACCACGCCAGTCGTCCCATCACCATCGGATAACGCGAAACAGCCCCCGGATTCGCCAAGTCGAGAACCCGAGGGCCGAACGCCCGCCGCAGCCTTGCCGATGACCTTGCGAGGGGGGGGTTTGGGGGGATGGGGAACGCAAGGCCGGCAGCCGTGGCTAACTCGAACCGTATTCCGGTGCCGTTGACGAATCGCCCGTGTTTGCGCGATTGAAACAAGATGACGGAGAACATTCACGTTGCTCTTATCAACTCGCAACGGTGTTACAAACGTGCAACGGACACCGCGGAAGGAAGGTAACGATACGGTGACGTTCGGGATTCGGGATCTCGTTGCAGATCCCCGTGGTTCCGGCGCGAGGTGCTTCTGCGCCCCCTCTCACGCCCGGTGCTTCGCCTCCCGTTCAGGTTCCTGTGAGCGCTCCTCTGCGTCGATCCGTTGCACGGCCTGGGCGTAGGCCCGTTCGAGCGCCGATGCCCTGGGCCAGCCGGCGTAATACGCGAAATGGAGGACGAACTCCTGCATCTCCGTGCGTGAGATGTCGCCGCTCGCAAGCGCCGCGTAGACGTGTTGGTCGATCGCGACGTCGACCGCTGCTGAGCCGACGCAGGCGAGCGTGATCCATCGCCTGTCTCGCCGCGACAAGCCTGGGCGGTCCCAGAGCTCCCCGAACACGGAATCGACGACACCGCGGTCGACGTAAGGCGTCATCGACGGGGGAGCGTCGAAGAGCATCACCTCGCGGAATCGACGCCGGCCAGTGGCTGTCCGAGCCTCGGCGACGTCGAGTCGGGCGCCTTCACTCCCTCCGTCGTCCACGCCGGTCTCCTTTCGTTCGGTCAAGTTGCAGGCGATCGTTGCCGCATGGCGGCGAGTAGACCGCCGTCCACGAGAATGTCGCAGCCTGAAATGAAAGCGGCACGCTCTGAAGCCAAGAAGGCCACAGTCTGGGCGATGTCGTCCGCCTGTCCCGGCAAGACCACGTCGATGGTCGACCGGTCCCCGCCCACCGGTGTGAGCTCGGCCATCCACTTCTTCACCTCGTTGTGCTCGAGTTCGAGCCTTCCCATAGGCGTATCGATGAGACCCGGCGACAGCGACAACACCCGTCCGCCGCGTTCTCCCCAGCCCACCGCAGCGCGCTCACAGCGGCGGATCACCGCCCGTTTCGCCAGCCGATAGGACATCCCGGGATCCGGCGCACTGCCCGCAAGCGCAGTGAAGCGTTGCTCGAAGTCGTCCGCGAGCGGGTTGTCGCACACATCGTCCATTGCCGGATCGAACGATCCGAGGCGACCAGCGATGGAGGCGACGCATACGGCGACGCTGCCCGAAGTGACCCTCTCCACGAACGTGTCGAGCAGGATGCACACGGCGCCCAGATCGACGCGGAGGATCTCGCGCCAGTCCGCCATGGTCGGCGAGAGCCCCGCCGTGTGCACGAGCGCCCAGAGCTCACCCAGCGCATCCGCACGAGCCGCAAGTTGTTCGACGAACGCAACCGCAGCAATGTCGCCCGGCATCGCCTCCACCTTGGTCGTCGAAGCCCGTTCCACAGTGGCGGCGGCGGTGGCAAGGCGTGACTCGTCCAAATCGGTCAACACGATGACATCTGCAGACGGAGCGAGCGCCAGCGCGCAGGCGGTGCCCATCGCGCCGGCCGCACCGGTCACGACGCACACAGTGCTCACGAGGTGCCCCCCGCTGCGGTGTTCGCGGCTCCGAAGAGCCCGGGCCCATCGGTGCCGCCGATGGCCGCCCGCGCTCGTCGCAAGCCAGGTTGGGCGTCCTTCGCGTGGCCGTCGCCGGGCCGGGGTGGCAACGCGAATCCGGTGTACGCGACCCGGCGCTCTCTGCTGGCGGGATGCGTTGAGCGGTGCAGGGTGCACGACATGTGCACGGTGAGATCTCCCCGCCCGGCACGAAGCGTGAGGGCAGGAAGGTCCAGCGAGTCGTCGACCTGTGCTCTGGCGATATTGGCGCGGTGGGAGCCCGCCACGACGTCGAGACCGCCGTGAGCCTGGTCGACGGGTGTGAGGCAGACGCCGATGGTGAGCCCCGAGCAAAACATCGAGTGGCCTCCTCGGTCGCAGTCCTTGTGCCACGGGAGGCAGACCAACCCGTCGACGGATCCGACTCGTTTCAGGAGCCCTTCGGCGGTCACGTCGGCGAAGTGTTCGCCGAAAGGGTCACCGGGCATGTGACCGTCGCCGAGGAGCTCGCCGATGGAGATGTAACGAGCATCAGCGATGAGCGCACGCAGTGCCGGCGACTGTTGGGCGAAGTCGAGGATCCGACAGGGATACGCCCCGCCGTCACGCGTGTTCGCCCACCACGACGTGCCGTCACCGGGCGTCGCCGACTCAACCGCTGCATACAGGTCGGCGTCGACTGCATCCATCTCCATCTCCGTGAAGACATCCTGGAGAAGCAGGAAACCGGCTTCGGCGAGGAAGTGTGCGGCCTCGGCGTCGTGCTCGCCGAGACGGAACCGTCGGTCAAGGTCGAGCGGCGACCCGTCGAGAGACCGCAGCGAGACCTCGCCGCTCCGGTACACGGGTCGTCCGTCGAGCAAAGAGCGTAGGACCGGGTCCCAGGCGCAGAACGCTTCGTTGGCGGCCGGGTCACCCTCGACGCGGCCAGCGACGACGAGACCGAGCGCCGTCCGCCGTTCGCAGAAGAGGTCTGCGAAGGCTGCGGCATCGAGGGCGACGCTCAGGTTGGCTGCGGCGGTGCCGGGGACGGCGTCGATGCCTTCGGTTCGAGGCACCAACGTCCACGGGCGTCCCTCGACCCGGATGGTGAGTGGAGGCAGACCAAGGCGCGACGCGTCCTGCCCGGCTCTGACGCCATGATCCAAGCTGGCGACCTGCCATTGATCGGCGAAGAACGAGTCCGGGTCGGCTGGTCCCGAGGCGCCGATAGGCCGCGTACGCGTGTCGACACTCATCCGCACGCCTCCTTCCCCACGTGAGCCTCCGTGTACGAGGTTCTCGAACCAGCGAGGGCGAGTGTCAGAGTACGCCACGGAGCCCCCATGGACCCGACGTCAGTCAGGGCTCCAGGCATTCCGCAAGTGACACTTCGTGGCTGCCGTCGCGATGTTGTGGCAGATGCCGGAGGGAGTAGGCGTCCGCGTTGACCCGCACCGAATCGGGGCTCACGACGCCGGGCCGGATCCGAGCGGGAACGCCGAGTGCCATCGCGCCGGCTGGGACCTCCGTCCCGGGCGGGACCACTGCGCCCGCACCCACGAGTGACCCCGCACGGCAGACCACGCCCTCGAGAACCACAGCGCCTGATCCAATGAGGACGAGGTCCTCGAGGACACACCCCTCCAAGTGCACCAGGTGGCCAATTACGCAGTCGGCTCCGATCACGGTCTGCCGGACGAGCTGCGTGTGGATCACAGCCCCGTCTTGGATCGACGTCCGCGCGCCAATGACGATCGGCCCGTTGTCGGCGCGGATCACGACGCCGGGCCAGACGCTGGCGCGTTGTCCGATGCGGACCTGCCCTATCAGGACCGCCTCAGGATGGATGTAGGCCTCGGGGTGGATTCGTGGGCGTTCCTGGCCCAACGCATAGAGAGTCATATCGGGTATTCAAACGCGGACGCGCTGTCCCGGATCCGACGTCCTCATGCCTCCGTGCGCCGCGCCACGTGCTGGAGCTCGATCCACATGGGGAGCAAGAACCAGATGTAGGCGTTGGACAGCGTGTAGTCCTTGTCCTCGTAGTGGGTTTCCATGGCGCCCACGTCCGTGACGCGAACGCGCGGATCCTTCTTCTGGTACACCTTGACCCGCTCCAAGATCGCCTGCATCTCCTCGAGAGACGACACCTCCATGCCGAAGTGATCCATGTTGGGCGTGACCATGTAGTCGTCTTTCGCCGGCAAGAGGTAGAGGAACTGGCCCATCGACCCCGTATAGAGGATGAGAGGGTTCCCCTTCTCCGTGCTGTTGTCACCCTCGATCCATCCGAAGACCTCGGAGAAGAAGTCCAATAGGGCGGCGCGGCCCTGTTCGTCCATGACGTCGGCGTCAACGCTGATCGCGACGTGATTGATGCGCGGTGAGAACGAAATCGAACTCATGAGGAGAGGCTCGGCTGGACCATCACCTTGCTCGCGATCTCGCCTCGAGCGAGCCGCTCCATCGAATCCATCACGGCGTCCAGCGGGATGTTGTCGGGCTCGATAAGAACGTCGAGCGGCAGTCGGCCGCTGTCGAGGAGGTCCACGGCTGGCTGAAATCCTTCGTTGTTGTAGTTGTAGGCGCCGACGACCTCGAGCTCGAAAATGATCATCCGGTTCTGGTTGATCCGAGGCGGGTCGAAGCCGGTCCCCACGACGACCAACGTGCCCGCGTAGTCAAGCTGGCCGAGTCCTGTTTCGAGAGCGCTCGCATGGCCGGAACATTCGAACACGACCGCGTAAGGGTCCGCCACCGGCAGCGCCATCGGCGGCGGCTCAAGCGAATCGGGAGTGACGACCCGGGTGGCGCCGACGTCGAGCGCCTGTTGGCGGCGAACTTCGGAGGGCTCGCTCACGGTGATATCGGACACTCCCTGGGCACGGAGCACAGCGACAAGCAGCAGGCCGACGGGTCCAGCACCGGTCACGAGGACGCGATCCTCCGGATGGACGTCGGCGATTCGCAACGCGTGCAAGGTGATGGCCATCGGCTCGGTCAAGGCGGCGACCCTGGTCGGGAGGGAGTCCGGGATCCGGATCACGCTGTCGATTGCGACTGTCTTGTACTCGCAGAAGGCGCCGCGATAGCCGGCGAAGTCGGGCGCAGGGCGGTTCAGACAGACCGAAGGCCGTCCCCGCCGGCACGGTCTGCAATGGCCGCATCCGGGCGCCGGGTTCCCGACGACCCTGTCCCCGGCCGACCACGCCGAGTCACCCGGCGCGGCTACGACTGTGCCCGACCACTCGTGTCCGAGAATTGCACCTGGCTTGGCGTAGCGCTCGAGGACCAAGTGCAGATCGGAGCCACAGATGCCGCACTCGGCGATCTCGACGAGCACCTCGCCTGGACCGGGGTCCGGACGCGGCACCTGCTCGACCGCAATCCGGCCCTCGCCCACGTAGACGGCCGCTGACATGAGGGATGACACGCCGGCAACCATAGGGACTTCGTGCGTGGCGCGCAGGCGAGGCGGTTGGCCCGGACGGCGCCGGCGTTCCAGCGGTCACGGGTGCGGCGACGCCCCGGCCAACAGCGCGTAGATCTGCAGCATGGCGGCTGTGTTGTTGAGAACTGATCCCTGCCCGGAGAAGAACCCGTGACGGAGCCGCCTCGTCGACCACATTGCAGTGCCGTAGGCGGCCGCCAGCGCGCGATAGCGAGGGTCTGGTCGGTCTTGGTCCAGCACGAGGAGATTGCGGAAGAGCACTGCGTTGAAGGCGGGGTCCTGGGTCAACAAGTCGGAGACGCTTCGACCCTCCAGGTACGCGGCTGCGGTTTCGACGGCGTGCTCGAGGAATGTCTGGTCGCGGGTCTGGCGTGCGAGGAGGACGCCCGCGCCGATCATCGATCCCTGGTTGTACGACCAGAGCGTCGGGTCGCGCCTGCCGTCGCTCGCAATCCGATCCTCGTACAAGCCTTCTGGCGTGCGCAGCGCCTCCCTGGTCCAGTCGTAGATGCGAATCGCCCAGTCGAGGTCGGTTCCGTCGCCGGTCTTCTGATGGATCCTCGCCGCCAATGTCGCAGCAGGTCCGTTTACGCAGGTATTGCGCGACGTGTTGCTCGCGGGCTCCTTCCAGCGGATCCCGCCTGGGATGCGCCACGTCGCATCCGTTGACCACCCAGACAGCACGAATGAATACACACGGCGCGCCAAGGTGAGCAGCGCGGGACTGTTCGTCAGCTCGAAGTGGCGGAGCAGCGCAAGCCCGAGCCACGCGTTGTCGTCGTAGTACTTGTCGCCGCCGCTGCCCAGTGGCGGTGTGACGACCGACTGGAAGCCGGCGCTCTCGGGTTCGGCGAGGGTCCCGGGCCTCTCGGCGTAGGAGCGCAACGCCTGCGGCATGTCGTCGAGGAGCTGCATCGTGCTCTCCTGGTCGGTCCACGTACAAAAGGCCGACCACGCATCTGCGAATGGCCACAAGGTCTCGTACGAGCGTCGCACGCGCCACCACCGTCGCGTTCCGAAGAGTCCGTGGCGACGGACGTAGAGGCGACGGGCACGGATGGCTGCCAGCGTCCGACCGGCCCGGTCGCTCGCCTCGCCGAGCCCGTCGTCAATCACGACGTCAATGCTCGAACGGTCATTGCAGCAACCCCGTATCGCAAGCGTTTTCAACTGCGACACCCAACGTGCCGATAAAGACGGAGCGACCCGGGCCCGATACTCCGGGCCCGGGTCGCCTCGCTTTCGCGGCGGGCACGCAGGGAATAGAGGGATGGGGATCTTGGCGAACCCCGGGAGTGCGCGCCACCGCTTGGATTCAGTTTGTCACAGGGGACTGTTTCGCCAAAACCCGCGCACGGAAGCCCAATTCCTCGGCGACGGGATCCTCGGCCGGCAACCACGCCGGCGCTTCGTCCGCCGCGCCGAATGATCGCCACTCCCGTGTCGTACCCGTGTCCTGGGCGATCTCGAGAAATGCGGAAACGGGCTCCGCCAGCCGGCCATCGCGCCAGGCAATCGACCACGGGTAGTGGGGCACGACTTCCGCCGGCGTGTAGACCGGAAGTCCTTCGGCTTGATAGCGAACCGCGTAGCTGTCGAATTCGAGCGACAACGCGAGCGTGGTGGCTCGGGACATCGCGGCCAGGCAATGGCTGAAGGCGCCCGGAGTCCCGAGCCACTGCATCGACAGGCCAAGGTCACGCTCGAGCGCAGTCAGGAAGGTGCTGTAGGCGACGTTGAAGCCGGACTCGGGTGCGTCGGCGAACACCTCGATCGGCCGTTCATAGAAGGACGCGGTCGCACGAGCGGCGTCATGGGGCCGACCGACCAAGCGCATCGGCTCGAGACGAAGCAAGGTGTGAAACCAACCGGTGGGGTAGTCGAGCACCATCTTCGGCGTGACGCGAAGGATGGCGACGTCGAGCCGGTTCTCGAGCAGCGCGTGCAGCTGCGCGACGCTGTCCATGGCGTGTTCGATCAAGAGGACGTCGGGGCGGGCGTGCGAGAAGGCGTCGGCGACGATCCTGCTGGTCGAGAGTTCGAAGATGTGTGCGATGCGCACCCGGTTGGCATCAGGTTCGTGTTGCATCTTCTCGGCCAGGGCGAGCAATTGCCGGGCGTCGACGAGAAAGGTCTCGCCGCGCGCGGTGAGGGTCACGTGCCGGCTGTCCCGGACGAACAGCCGGGTCCCGAGCTGATCCTCGAGCTTCCGGATCTGCTTCGAGAGCGCAGGCTGGCTGACGTTGAGCCGGGCTGCGGCCCGCCCGAAGTGGAGCTCGTCGGCAACGGCGACGAAGTAGCGAACCAGCCGAAGATCAAGATCCATTCCAACTCCGCAGGCATGGGTGCCACAACGGTGGCGACTGGCACACCAGGGTAGCGACGGTTCTCCCGGCACTCATGTCGTCTCGGTTATCGATCCTGGTCAAATAGGTCTTGGACGCCGACCGGGCCGTGGCGTTAGCTGTGGGGCACGTACCCGCGAAAGGACACGGCATGACGACTGGCAGACCAGCTGTTTTCGTGCATGGGTTGTGGCTGCACGCGACGAGTTGGGGACCGTGGCTCGACCGTTTCCGCGCTGCGGGCTACGAGCCCGTCGCCCCCGGCTGGCCCAACGAGCCCAGCACGGTCGACGAAGCGCGCGCGCACCCCGAGCTCGTCGCCAACATCGGGATCGACGAGGTCACCGTGCACATGGCCGAGATCATCGATGGCCTCGACGCGGCACCGGTCATCGTCGGCCACTCGTTCGGCGGTCTTATCGCCGAGAAACTGCTCGGCGAGGGGCACGGAGCGGCTGCGGTGGCTATCGATCCCGCGCAGATCAAGGGTGTCCTTCCCTTGCCGCTCGCCCAGCTGCGGGCGTCGCTGCCAGCTCTCGGGAATCCCGCCAATGTGCACAAGGCCATCTCCCTCACCCAGAAGGAGTTTCGTTTCGGCTTCGGCAACGCGCTCTCCGAAGAGGAGTCCGACCAGCTCTTCGACCGGTGGACCATCCCGTCGCCGGCCAAGCCCCTGTTCCAGGCCGCGGTGGCGAACTTCTCGCTGCACTCCGCGGCGAAGGTGGACACAGCCAAGGAAGACCGAGGCCCTCTTTTGCTCATCTCGGGCACGGCCGACCACACAGTGCCCGACGTCGTCACCCGGTCCACGCTCAAGCAGTACCGGGACTCGACGGCCGTCACCGAGCTCAAACAATTCACGGGTCGCGGCCACTCGCTGACGATCGACAGCGGGTGGGAACAGGTGGCAGACGCCGTGCTCGATTGGCTGAGCACGAACGGCCTTTGATCGCCGTGCGGCCAATGGGCTTCTGGAGACGACCATGGACCTAGGACTGGCGGGCAAGCGAGCGCTGGTGACAGGTGGGAGCAGGGGGATCGGGCTCGCGGTCACGAGGAGGCTCGTGGCCGAGGGCGCCGTGGTCGTCTCCGGGTCACTCCACGACTCATCGGAGGTGGCGGCGTTGGGCCACGACGGAAGCGTCCTGCAAGTCGAGGTGGACCTGACCTCCGAGCAAGGCCCGTCCGAGCTGGTCCGGAGTGCATTGGCCGCCGGCCCCCTTGACATCCTGGTGAACAACGCCGGTGCGGTGTCGCCGCGTCTCGACGGCTTCTTGTCGGTCACGGATGAGCAGTGGGCGGCAACCATGACGCTGTCATTCATGGCAGCTGTTCGGACCACGCGGGCCATCCTCCCGCACATGCTCGAGCGGGGGAGTGGCAACATCGTGAACAACGCATCGGTCAACGCGTCGTTGCCCGACCCGTTGGTCATCGACTACAGCGCGGCCAAGGCGGCGTTGCGGAATTTCTCCAAGGGTCTCTCCAAGGAGGTCGGACGACACGGCATCCGCGTCAACTCGGTCAGCGCGGGCCCAGTGTCGACCGGGCTCTGGCTCGGGGATCACGGCGTCGCCGCCACTGTGGCCGCGGCGCAGGGCGGGGCGCCGGATGCAATCGAGAGCGCGGCCATCGAGAACACGGCAACGGGTCGATTCAGCGCGCCGGAGGAGGTCGCGGACCTGATCGTGTTCCTGGCCAGCGATCGCTCGGCCAACATCACCGGGGCCGACTACCTGATCGACGGTGGCCTGACGCAGAGCCAATGACGTGGGCGTCGCGTGCACGCCCGCACGCCTCGCCGACGGGCCCATGAAACCTATGAAAGGAGCCGCCGTGTCAGGACAATCCCATGAGGAGTTCACTCGTTTCGTCGCCGAGTGCAGGCACGCGGTCGGCCATCAGGTGGCCGGCAACACCGAGCCCTTCCAGGCGCTGTGGTCACACGCCGATGACGTGGTGCTCATGGGAGCCCTGGGTTCGTACGCGGTTGGATGGCCCGATGTGAGCACATCACTGTCCTTTGCCTCGTCCCACTTGAATTGGAGTGGCTGGAACGCAACGAATCTGCTCACCAGCGTGACGGAGGTCCTGGCATTCACTCTCGACCTCGAGCACATGACCCGTGTGGTGGACGGCGAGACGCAAGAGCGGACGCTCCGAGCCAGCCAGGGCTATCGGCTCGAGGACGGCCAGTGGCGTGTCATCTTCAGACACGGCGATCCCATGGCGGAGCGGATCCAACCTCCACCGCTTCCTGCGAGATAGCGCGACGGTTTTGTGCCCAGAGGCACGGGTAATTAATCGGAACGCCCCCCGGGCCGCTCTACGTCAGTCACAACGAGTGTGGCTCCGGAGGGCGCCCGGCCAGAGCCCGTGCTCGACGTCTCTGCGCCATCGACCCGAGCACGCTGAAAGCGACACGGCCCCGCCCGGAGGCGGGGTCGCTCGCTATGCAAGGGCTGCCGCGCCGGCTGCTCCTCGGTTGTCCGTCGAGCGCTGAGAAGACCCGGTCCGTGGATCCATGGTGAGAGCGGACGCCCGTCTTGTTAATCGACAGTTAATTCAATATAGTATTGGTGGACACATCGATTGCGAAGCAAGCACGAGGAGGGAGGCACCCCATGACACACATGGTCGATCCGCTGAGCACACTCCGGCCGCTGCGAGAGGACGAGCTCGAGCACCGAGCCACGGCGCAGGTGCCCAATGGGACGGCGCCGCTGGCCTATGACGTGTACCGCTCCGGCAACCAGCTCGTCATCGAATTCGACGCCCCCGGCGTGGCGCCCTCGGACATCGCCGTCAGCGTGGAGGGACGCGCGATCGAAGTGAGCCTGCGGCGCGGGCTGAACCGGGGACCCGGCATCGACGTGATCGAAGCCGGCCGCCAGCACGGCACGTTCCGCCAGCGACTCTGGCTGGGGGACCGATGGGACCTCGAAAGCCTCGAGGCAGGCGCAGAGCACGGTGTGCTCACCATCCGGACGCCGCTGGCGGCCGATGTCAGGCGCCGCACGGTGACGGTGACAGGGGCAGCAGCGACGGAATCGAGCAGTGACCCCGCACAAGCTCCCGAAGAGTCGAGCGAAGGCGTCGAGGTCGTCGCCGGGCACGGCGTGACGCCTGCGGCGGTCCACAGCGCAGCGTGACCGAGCGCAGCGCCGGAGACGCGCACGCGTCACCGGCACGGCGACGTCTGCGGGCGGACCGCGACGACTCCGTGGACGAGGCGCCGGGGCCCCCGGCGCAACTCGAGGCGGTGATCGGCTGGCGGGTTCGCAGCCGGGCCAGGGAGATGGGCCTATCGTCTGCAGACCTGGCCAAACGGGTCGGCTTGTCGCGGGCGATGATCTCGAAGATCGAGAACGCGCAGGTGTCGCCGAGCTTGGCCACGATCTCACGCCTCGCGGAGGCACTCGAGGTCCCCGTCACGTCGCTCTTCCAGGGCCTCGACGAGGAACGTGACGCGCTCTTCACGAGGTCGGGTGGTGGGCCCGAACTCGGACGTCCCGGCACCCGCAGTGGTCACCGCTATCAGCTGTTGGGATCGATGCGGGGCCCCGCCAAGCGCATGGAGCCGATGCTGGTGACGCTCACCAGCCAGAGTGAGGTCTTCCCGCTGTACCAGCACCCCGGCACCGAGTTCCTCTTCATGCTCGAAGGGGAGATGGACTACGGCTACGCCGGTGCGACCTACCAGCTCAGCCCGGGCGACTCGCTGCAGTTCGACGGTGAGGTCGCGCACGGGCCGGTGCGCTTGACGCAGCTCCCCGTCCGCTTCCTCTCCGTGACCGCCTACGGCCAACCCCCGAGTTGACGCCGCCTGCAGACGCTCCCTCGGCGGGCAGGCGGCTCACCGGCCGGTCCACACCGGCGGGCGCTTCTCCAAGAAGGCGGCCACCCCCTCGCGGGCGTCGGCCGACCGGGTCGCTGCGTCAAGCGCCTGTTGTGTCACGCGCCAGCCCAGTTCGTCCTCGCGCGCAGCGACCTCGTTCATTGCGGCGAGGCAGGACTGCACCGAGATCGGCGCGTTGGCGCAGATGTCGTGGGCCAGGCGCCGCGCGCCCTCGAGCGCGCCACCGGCGTCCGTCACCACGTTGACGAAGCCAGCTTCGTACGCGCGTTGCGCATCGATCGGCCGTCCCGTGAGGATGAGCTGCCGGGCGAGATTCAGTGGCAGCGCGCGCGGGGCACGGAACAGGCCAGCGCAGGTGGGGACCACCCCGATGCACACCTCGGGAAGACCGAACCGCGCCGTCTGCGCTGCCACGACGAGGTCGCACGAGAGCACCAGCTCGAGCCCGCCGCCGAGTGCCGGGCCCTCGACGGCCGCCACCAACGGCTTGCGGCGCACGCGCCGGATAAGGCCGTATTCGCCGCCTCGCTCCGTGACGTAGTCGCCGCCCGCTCTGAGGTCGCTGCCGGCGGAGAACACCTCGTCGGTGCCCGTCAGGATCCCCGCCCAGAGCTGATCGTCGTCCTCGAGCTCGTTGAGCGCATCGTCGAGCGCGTCGGCCATCGCGCGGTCGATGGCGTTGCGCTTGGCGGCGCGCTGCATGGAGACGATCAGCACATGTCCGTCGCGGCGGCGACCCACGAGCTGGTTGGCACTGGCGTCCGTGTTCATGCGCGCCTCCGGTCGATCGTCCTTACAAGGCGACGACGCTAGCGGCGCTGACGGCGCTCGTTCCCTCTCAGCCTGGGGTGTACCGGACGGCGGAAGTCCCGCCGCCGGTGGACGCCCGGGTCAGGTCCCAGCCATGGCGACGACGGGTTTGTTCAACGGCTTCCCGCCCATCGACCCGTAGAACGGGGCGTTGTACGAGAAGATGCCGCCATCGGACGCGTCGAAGCGGTAGCCGGAACCGTTGCGGTTCGCCTCCATCCCCACGATCGGTGCGTTGAGGCGGATGCTGCCGGTGGAGCCGTAGAACGGCGCACCGAACGAGAAGATGCCGCCGTCGCTCGCGACTTCCCAGTACCCACCGGTCGTGGTGTCGGTGGCCATCCCGACGATGGGTCGGTTGAGTGGCCGGCCGCCCATCGATCCGAGGAACGTGGCATCTCCGTAGCTGAAGATCCCGCCGTCGGAGGCGACGAGCCAATAGCCCTTGCCGTCGGGTGTCGCGGCCATGCCCACGATCGGCTGATTGAGGTGGATGCTCCCCGCGCTGCCGTAGAAGCCCGCGTCGCCGAAGTTGAAGATCCCTCCGTCGGACGCGACCTCCCAGTAGCCGCGCCCGTCCGAGGTCGCGGCCATGCCCACGATGGGCGCGTTGAGCGGTTTGCCGCCCATGGACCCGAAGAAGCCGGCGTCACCGAAGGAGAAGAGGCCCCCGTCCGACGCCACCTCCCAGTAACCGCCGCCGTCCTGCGTGAGCGCGTCCGCCACGACCGGGCGGTTGAGGTGGATGCTCCCGGTCGAACCACAGAACGGGATGTTGCCGTAGTCGAACACGCCTCCGTCGGACGCAGAGAGGATGTAGCCGTTGGGACCCCCAGCGGGCGCGTTGCACGGCACCTCGATGGTCGGACCGGGCGTCCCTGCGTCACCGGTCAGCTGCGGGTCGTGGTGGAACTGGGGCCACGCGCCTGCCTCGTAGACGCTGGCACCGCTGCCGCTCGTGTCGTCGACCTCCCAGTGGGTGATCACGCCGGTCAGGGAGCCGTTGACCACCGCGTACCCGGCCCCCGTGATGCCGATGTGCCCGTCGGGGTCGCTCGTCACCAGCGGTGAGCTCTGGTAGCCGTAATTGGTGCCGAGCGTCGTGAGCTGCGTCCCCGACTGACCGTCGAAGATGTCGATGCCCTGCGTCGTCGGGACGATCACGTCCTGATAGCCGCGGCCGCTCAGGTCGGCCGTGACCGGGGAGCCGATGACCTGCCCGGTGGTCGGTGCCTGCCAGACGACGCCGCCGGTGGCACCGTTCAGCACGTAGATGGTGTTCGCCGAGGTCCCCTCGACGACGTCGAGCTGTCCGTTGCCCTGCACGTTGGCCAAGGCGGGGGAGTCAGCGGTGATGCCATTGAGCACGTCGCTCCACGCGACCCCGCAGCTCGTGTTCAGCGCGAAGACCCGGTTGGAGTCCGACGCGCCGCCGTAGTAACTCCCGTCCCCGATGGCGATCCCGACCGCGCCGCCGGGGAGGAACTGGCCGACCGCCGGCGAGGAGCGGTCGATGTTCTGGTTCGTGTTGTACTGGCAGATGAGCCCGCCGGCGGGGTTCCCGGTGAACAGGTCCCCGGCGGTCGACAGGATGCGGATGTGCCCGCCGTTGGAGTACGTCTGCCCGTACGCGACGCCGGCGCTGGAATCGCCACCGCTGATGATCTCGCTGTTGCCGTCCGCATAGAGGTCGGCGACCGCCGCGGTGGAGAAGACCGAGTCCGCCTGGAACCAGGGGAAGCCGGCGAGCACCCCGCCGTTGCCGGCACCGAGCGCGTAGGTGTTCTGGCCGAGCGAGCCAGCCTCCACCCCGTACCCGTCGGCGTAGGCCGCGACGGTGAGGGAGGCTTCCACCGCCGAGTGCGGTGTCGGGTCGGTGCTGGGGTTGTTCGCCACGTCGAACCACTGGTCGCCGCCGTTCGGCGCGATCGCCTGGTAGCCACCCACGGTCGGGGTCGACGCGTTGCCCGAGCCGATGTACACGGTGTCCGTGCCGTTGGCGTCGATGGGCGCGACCGAGGGCGACGAGTCGATCGGTGCCCCCGCGTTGTAGGGCCACCCGGCGACCGGAGTGCCGTTGGCGACGTGGAGCGCCCAGACCAGGCCGGCGTGGTCACCGACGACCACGGCCGGCTGCCCGTCGAGGTTGGCGACGTTCGGGGAGGACAGCGCGATGGGGTTGCCTGCGTCGGGGAGGGTCTGGCTCCAGGTCTGGTTGACGGCGAAGCCGGCTGAGTGCGGGGTCTCGGCGGCGCGTGCGACTGGTGCCGCCGGGACGGTGATGGTCAGTGCGAGGGCGGCGGCCCCGCCAACGATGGATGCCGGGAGGAAGGACCTCGGCGAGCGTCGTCTCACGAATCTCCCTTCGGGTGTCTGTCGTCGCAGCACTCGTGCGACGGGCGCGCCGCGAACATCCGTCCCGTCCCGATGCAGCGACGGTCGCGAGGAGGATGGGGGCACTCCACGGTCACAAAATCGGCGCGCGCGCCATCAATCTTGAACTGCTGGTGCATTCCGCCACGTCAAAGTGCGTGCCAGTATCGCTCGTGCCGCGGTGATCGTGCGTGATGGTGCGGCCAACCGGCGTTGGAACTGGAGCGCTGCGCGCGGTCGTGCTCCGGGCTACGGCGACGGCACGGTGGACGGGATGAAGCCCTTTTCGGGGTGCCGCCGCCTACCATGCTCGCAGTGATCGGGTCGTTCGCGAAACGGCTGGCGCGCTGATGGGCCGGCGCATCCGATGGCTCGGCCTCATCTTGGTGGTGTGCTTCGGGCTCGTCGCCGCGCAGCTGGTCAACATCCAGCTGGTGAAGGCGAAGGCGCTGCAGGACTCGCCGTTCAACCCGCGTCTTGCCGCGCAGCGCGACAGCAACCCCCGGGGAAAGATCCTCGCCGCCGACGGCACCGTGCTGGCCCAGTCCGTCCGCACGCCCGCGTCGGTGAACTCGTCGGACTACCCCTACCACTACGTGCGCCAATACCCGCAGGGCCCGCTGTACTCGGGCATCACCGGCTACGACTCGGCGCTGTACTACGGCACGTCGGGGATCGAGCAGGAGTACGACTCGTACCTCGGGCCGCACCAGCAGGCGCCCCAGACGCTGAGCCAGCTGCTCTTCCGCCAGAGCCAGCCCACGACGACCGACGACGTGACGCTCACCGTCGAGCCGTCGTTGCAGAACGCAGCGTGGCAGGCGCTGACGACGCTGCCGCCGGGGCCCTACAACGACGGGGCGGTGGTGGTGATCCAGCCCTCGACGGGCAACATCCTGGCCATGGTCTCCAACCCGACGTTCGACCCCAACACGCTGGTCGGCACCTCGCTGAAAGGCGAGCAGCTGGCCTATCTCAGCTACACGGGGAAGGACCACGAGGGCTTCCAGTACCTCCAGCCGATCGCCACCGGCTACTCCTTCGCGCCCGGCTCGACGATGAAGGTCGTGACCAGCACCGCGGCGTACAGCCTCAAACCCTCGCTGGCGACGTTCAACTACCCGGTCCAGCGCTGCCAGACGTTCTCGGACTCCAACGTGCCCTTGTGCGACCAGTCCGGACCGTGCGGCGGGATGATGACGGTCATGCTGCCGCAGTCGTGCGACCCGGGGTATGCGGAGCTGGGCGTCCAGGTCGGCGTCCCGCTCATGACGAAACAGGCGGAGCTGTTCGGCTACAACTCCGTGCCCGGGATCGACCTGCCGAACGTCACCAAGTCGGTGTGGCCGGACTTGAAACCGAACGCGCAGGCGTACCTCGGCCAGAGCTCCATCGGCCAGTTCGACGTCTCGGCGACCGCGCTCCAGAACGCCATGGTGGCAGCGGGGGTCGCCAACGGCGGTGTGATGATGACCCCGCACCTGATGTCGTCGATCCACGACTCGCAGGGCGCGCTGGTGACCCAGTACACCCCGAAGCCGGCCGCCACCGTGTCGTCCCCGACGGTGGCGCAGCAGGTGACCTCGCTCATGGAAGGCGTGATCACCAACCCGTCGGGCACCGCAGCCGGGGTCGGGTTCCCGGCGTACCTGTGCGCGGCCGTGAAGACCGGGACGGCGCAGGTGCAGATCCAGGGCGCGCCGACCGACACCTGGATGATCGGGTTCGCACCGGCGAACCACCCTCAGATCGCGGTGGCCGTCGTGGTGCCGTTCCAGTCCAACTCGCTCGACGGCGCCCACGTGGCCGGGCCGATCGTGAAGGCGGTCATGCAGGCCGCGCTCCCGCAAGGATCGGTCAGCCAGCCCTGCACGGTGCCACCCGTGCCGAACTCCACCTTCACCGGCACCGGCCAGTAACCCCGGCCCAGGGTGTGGGCGGCGGCCTCGAGAGCTTCGTCGCGCCGGGGGCCGGCGCGGCGGTACAGTATCTGCATGGCTACGCAGATACGTAGGGGTCCGGAGAGCCCGGCCCGGGAGGACTTCCGCTCGGCCGTCGGGATGCTCAAGCTGCTCGGCGACGAGACCCGGCTCCGGGTGATCTGGGCCCTCCTCGACGAC
>DATJTU010000184.1:0-10049 GCA_035503015.1 Acidimicrobiales bacterium
ACGGCGGGCGTACACCGCCTCGTACGCGGCCCGCATGATCGAGCTCGGCTCGGTCGTCAGTGTCATCACGATGTCCGCGTCCACGAGGGCGGCCTCGTACTGGTCGCTCGGCAGGAAGCCCGTGAACGTCAGATTCGGGGGTGCCAGCTCGCGCACCTGCGGCACCCGCTCCACGTGCCCGGTCACCAAGAACGTGCAGTCGGGCACCAAGGCGGCAGCCCGGATCATTTCCTCGAACGGTTCGTCGGGGGCCAGGCGCCCGACGCAGAGGACGCGAAGCGGACCGTTGCGGCGCACTGTCCGCGCGGGGGCGTCGAACCCGGGCGCCTCGTGCAGCTCCACGGCTTCGCCACCCCACGCCTGCACCTGGTCGACCCACGGTGCCGACGCCACGATGCAGCCGTCGGCGTGGCGCACGAGCCATCGGTTGACCGCTTGGAGCCGGGCAGACACGGCGTCGCCCTGGGCCCCGAACGCGCCGGGGTGGCTGTCGAGGACCACCGGGCTGCCGATGATCCGGCCACACGCCAACGTCACCAGGCCCGCCACGACGGGTGGGTTGGTGACGACAAGGCTTCGCGGGCGGCGGCTCAGCACGTAGCGAATGGTGTCGAGGCTGCACAGCAGGTAGCGGACGATCGGATGCGGGCGCCAGGTCGCCTCCGGGGGGAATAGACAATGAGCCTCCCCACCGAGGGCATCGGCGATCTCGCGGGACCGGCCGCTGACCGCGCCCCAGGCGATGAACGCGACGGGGGGTCGGACGCGCGCTCGAGCACGCCGACCGTGTCGGTCGTCCTCGCCTCCCGGAACCGGCGTCACCTGCTGCGGCGCTTCGTGCGCGCGGTCGCGGCCGACCCCGCCACCGCTGAAGTGGTCGTCGTGCTCGATGGCGACGTCGATGGTTCGGCCGGCGAGCTCGAAACGCTCCGGCGCGACTTCCCGACCGTGCGCCATCTCTCTGCCGACTCCGTCGGCCAGATGGCGGCACTCGACGTCGGTGTGCAGGCGAGCACGGGGGACGTGGTTTTGCTGATGGACGATGACGTCATTGCCGGTCCCGGTCTCGTGTCGGCCCACGCCCTGCGCCACGCCGGCACCCACGGGCTGGTGGTGCTGGGCTACATGCCCGTCCGCCTCGACGAGGGTAGTGCCTCGCCGACCCGTTTGTATGCATCCGAGTACGAGGAGCACTGCCGGCGGCTCGAGTCAGGGCAGCTCGCCGTGCTCGAAGGGCTGTGGCTCGGCAACGTGTCGGTTCGTCGGGACGAGCTGCTGCGTGTCGGCGTCGCGTCCACGCATTTCGGCGTTCGCTGGCATGCGGACACCGACTTCGGTCTGCGGCTCGGTGCGGCCGGTCTCCGCGGGGTCTTCGACCGCGAACTTGCCGCGACGCATCTACACGCGCAGTCCGCCGCGCAGTTCTTAGCGAGCGCGCGCGAACGGGGTGAAGGTACCTGGCTGCTCGCGCACGAGCACCCCGACGCCCCCGAGAGCGTGCGACCGGCGCCCGTGCTCGACGGGCTCTCCGGACCTGCACGCGCTGCGGTCTGGTTGCTCGGGCGAGACGGCATGGCCGGCTGGACGAGCCGGGCGCTGATGGGCGTCGCCGCGATGGCCGACCGGCGACAGCGCGACGGGTCCGCCGTCCGGATCGCCCAAATGGCGCGCCGGATCCAGGTCGCAGCGGGATTCCGAGGCGAAGCACACCGGGCGCGGAAGAACGGGCGGGACGGACGGGAAAGCCGGCCTATGGGGTCGTCGCGGGTTGCTGGAGCGACTGGAGAGGGAGGGGCGGCCAGCGGCGACCCCGGCGCCCCGCCCCCTGATTCAGCTGCCTACGCCTCGTCCAGCACGAAGTCAGGCAGGTGAGCGCTCGGGGTGACGCCCCGGCCACTCGCCCTCGCCAGCAGGTCCAGCGTGATCTCTTCCGGTTCGCAGACCGTGACCAGGCCCAGCCCGGCAAGCTCGGACGCCACCTCGAACTGGTGGTCGTCGACGTGCTCGCGCTGCTCAGCCCGGCGCGGGATCAGAACGGGGCAGTGACCGGCCTCCATCGCCTGGAGCGCCGTGCCGACGCCGGCGTGGGCAATGACCAGGTCGGCTTCACGCATCACCGCGGACAGGTCCTCCTGGGGCATCTGGTCGTAGGTACGCACGCCAGGATCGTCCAAGGGGGTCGTGCCGATCTGCCACACCACTTCTGCCGAGCTCGGCAGGACGGCGCGCAAGCTGTTCACCAGCCGGGGGAAGGGGTAGCGGCTCGTGCCCAGCGAGACGACGACCTTCGAGATCTCGCGCGGCGGGCGCCGGCTCGCCTCGAACGCGTCGAAGACCGAGCCGCGGTACTGCCAGGAGCGCCGGCCGGCCGTCCACGAGCGGGTCTGGCCGTAGCAGCGGACACCGGGCACACGCTCGAGGATGCGAGCCGAAAGCGACGGGCCGCTCATGCGGGCCGCGCTCTCGATGTAGTGACAGGCGATCCCGTAGTAGCGGGCCATGGTCAAGAAGGGCACCGCCACGATCGAGCCGGTCGAGACGACCCGGTCCCAGTTGCGGCTGCTCAGGACGCGGCGCGCCACGACGCTGTCGGAGAGCACCCGGCGCAGGTCCTTCGGCTGGGAGCGCTCGACGAAGATCCGCTCCTCGGAGCCCAGGGCCGAACGGGTCTGGGCGGTGTCCCAGGTGACCCATGTCGAATCCTCAGGCTCCACGCCCAGGCGGTCCCGCAGCAGGCGGAGCTCCTCGAAGTGGCCGCCGCCGCTGGCCACGAGAAGGGTCGGCATCCCTCAGTTATGCCAGGCGTACATCTCTGCCGCGTCCAATTGCTGGGAAATTGCTGAGAACGACGCCGCTGAGACGGCCGGCCGTCAGGGTGGGCCCCATGGAAAGGGTTCACGAGCAGCCATGACGGTCGCCATCGTCCACGACTTCCTCACCCAGCGGGGTGGGGCCGAGCGGGTGGTGCTCCACATCGCGAGCCAGGTGGAAGACCCGGTGATCGTCACGTCCATGTACGCGCCCAGCTCGACGTTCCCGGAGTTCCGCAAGCTCCCGGTCTGGGCCGACCAGATCGTGTCCGACGCCGATGCGGCCAAGTTCCGCCGGCGCGCCTTCTCGTACGGCAAGCAGTTCCGTGCGAAGGACCTCTCGTTCGCGGACGAGGTCATCATCTCGACCTCGACCGCGGCGCACCACGTCGACGCCGAGGACGCGTTGGTGTACTGGTACACGCCACCGCGCTTCCTCTACGACCCGGGCGCCTACTTCTCCAACCCCGCTGTGGCCAAGGGCTTCGAGCTGGCGACGACCACGTTTCGCCATCAGGACCGCAAGGCGGCGCGGGCACACCGCAAGCACCTGGCCGTGTCGGCACGCACAGCGGGCCGCCTCCGCCACGCCTACGGCATCGAGGCCGACGTGCTCTACCCGCCCTTCGACTCGGGTCGCTTCGCCGGCTCGGTCGAGGCCCACACGGGCCCGCCGAGTGCGCTCGTCGTCTCACGGCTCCTCCCGTACAAGCGGGTGGACATCGCGGTCCAGGCGTGCGCGCACGCCGGCATCCCGCTCACGATCATCGGACGTGGCCCCGACGAGGAGCGGCTGCGCTCGATGGCCCCCGATCTGGTGACGTTCGCCGGCTCGGTCAGTGACGACGAGCTGATCGACGCCTACGACAAGCACAGCATGGTGCTGGTACCCGGCATCGAGGACTTCGGCTACATCCCGCTCGAGGCCGCGTCGCGGGGACGGCCGGTCGTGGCGACCCGTGAAGGTGGGCCCGCTGAGACGGTGATCGACGGGTCAACCGGGTTCCTCGTGTCGGGAGCGGACCCGAGTACATGGGGCGCCGCCCTCTCGCGGGTGTGCGAGACCGACTGGGACGTCACCACCATGCGTCGCTCGGCCGCGCGCTTCGACGCCCGTCACTTCGACGACGGGGTTCGCCGCGGGCTGCTCGGGTCGGCGCGGAGGAACGGTCACGACGGACCGCACCTCGGCCTCGCGCAAGCCTCCTGACGCGAGGACCGCTGCGCTGCGGGCTCAGTCCTGCTGAAGAGAGTTGACGAGGTCGAGGAACTTCTTCGAGGGCTCGACGCCGAGGTCGGCCAACATCCGCTCGCAGCGGGCGATGGTGCTGCGCACCCGGCTGCGGTTGCCCGCGTCGAGGTGCAGCGTCGCCAGCTGGGTGTAGTAGCGCTCCTCGTAGGGGTCCGCCTCGATGAGGTCTTCGAGCAAGCTCTGCGCCTCCTGCGTCGTCCCCGAGTCGAGGGCGTGCGCCAGCATGAGATCGAGCAGTTGCAGGCGCAACTGCGCGAGCCCTTCGCGCGGCCCGGTCGCCCAGTCCGCGTAACGGTCGGAGGGCAGCAGCTCCCCGCCGTAGAGGCGAATGGCGTCACGCGCCAGGTCGTGGCCTGCGTCCGCTCCCTGTCGTTCCTTGAACGCCCGCCCGGCGGCCTCTTCGAACACTGCGACGTCTGTGACGACGCCTTCTTCGAGGCAGATGAAGTTGTCGTAGCGCCGGAGGAGGTCACCGCTCGAAGACTTGATGCGCCACAAGATGTTGCGCAACCGCCTCGTGCCCACACCCGGCTCGGCACCGGGCCAGAGGAGCTCGGCGAGCTCGTCGACCGAGATGCGGCCAAAGAGTGCGACCACCTTCAACGCCTGCGCGGCATGACCCAGCGGGACTGCGGTGGGCACGCCGTTGCGCAGGACCGAGAACTGACCGAGGAGACGGATCTCGTGCGGAGGGACGATGCCGGGCGCCAGCGGCTCGAGCGGTGCGATCGACGCTCGATCCGACGTGAGGGGGAGATGCCCGTTCTGGAGCGCCGTCATGGGCCCCGCCTCGTGGAGCGCTGCGTGCGACGCGCCGCCCGACGCACGTGGGAACCAGGTGTCGAGGCGCGTGGCGGCGAGCAGCTTCCAGCCATGTGCGCCGCTGCGCTCGAACTCACTCACGGCCTGCGAGAGGTTGAACCGCGCCACCTCGGGCGTACCGAGCTGGTGCTGCAGCAGGGCGGACGTCATCTTCATCTGCGCGGTGAGGATCGGGTCGTCAGCCGGCCCGGCCAGGAGAGCCAGGTCGAGACGGCGCAGCGCGGCGGCAGGATCCTGCTCGCAGAGTGCGTTGGTCCACGCCCCCAAGTGATCGTCGTCGTCGCCTTCGAAGGCCCCGGCGCCCGCGCACGGCACCTGCTCTGGCAGTGCCAGGTCGGCGACGCGCACGAGCTGCAAGAACGTAGGCAGGAACGGCCAGTCGACGTATGCGTGGGCTCCGTCCCGGGTGACGGTCTCGTCCTCCATGGTCCGGAGCCAGGCGCGGGCGCGCTCGGCGTGACCGCGCTGCAGTTCACAGTGCGCCAGGGCGGCCAGCACCTGGAGGCGGGCGGAGCGAGTGATCGCGGGCTCCAGCGCGAAGAAGCGCGACGCGGTCTGGAACGCCCGGGCGGCGTCCCCGGCGACCGCCAGAGCCCACGTCGACCAGCCGAGTGCGCGTGCGAACAACGGCTGGTCGTGCAACGCCTCGAAGCGGCCTGCAGCGTCGTTGGCCGCAGTCACTGCCTCGGCAACGCGCCCTGACGACAAGAGGCCCTTGGCGCGGACCATGGTGGCTGCACCCGCGAGAAGGCCTTGCGATTCGGTGCCGGCCGGACCGTTCATGAACGCGAACCAACGGCGCACGAGCACCGGAGGCGCACTTTGGACCACGGCACTGCCGATGACGTACGCGAGCTGGGGAGAGCCGACGAACGGTGACGACGAGTTCAAGAGGCGGACCAGGCTGTCCTGTCCTTCGGCGAGGGCGCCTTCGCGGGCCGTGCCGAGCGTCGCCAGCGAGCTGGCCGTCACGACGGCGAGGTCGCGCCCGGGGGAGCTGTCCTTGCCCGCCGCCTGCACCGCTTGGCGCGCGTAGCGGATGGCTTCGTCCATCTGGTCCATGAAGGCGGCGCTCGCCGCGGCGTCGGCCCACATGACGACGGCGTCCTCTGGCGACTCGGCGGCGCTGGCTTCGGCTCCGGCCGCCATTTGCGCGGGCGAATGCGGCGCGCCGTCGGTCGAGAAGGTGATCCGGCCGGCGCGGTACGTGGCGTGGCCGACGATGGCTGCGGACGAATTCACCGGCGTCACCCGGCGCAGGCATTCCATCGCCCTGTCGGGCCGGCCTGCGGCGTGCAGCAGCGACGAGGCCCGGATGAGGTGGCGCGCCGCGTGCTCCGGATCCTGCGCGAAGCGGGCCCCGAGGACTTCGTACCGTGCCGCAGCGTCCGCGTCGCCTCGTTCAAGGGCGTGTTGGGACGCCCGGAGGCACATCGTCGCGACGTCGTCGTCGCGTTGGGAGCTGGAGAGGGCGGCGTGCAGCGCGGCACGCTCGATCTGTCCGGCGCGGGCGTACGCGTGGGCGACCACGCGCTGGGCGGTGACCTTGAGCCGCGAGGTGGCGCGCTGGAAGGCGGCGGCGCGTGTCAGCGGGTGGGTGAACTCGACGCGGTCGCCGAGGATGGACACGGCCTTCATGTCGAGTGCTGGTCGCAGGTCGTCGATGTGCAGGTCTGCCTCGCCGAGCGCGTCGACCAAGACGGGGCGGGACATCAGCGCGGTCGCGGCGATCGTCGTGGCGGCTGCCGAGTCGCCCTCGAGCCCGTCCACCCAGTGGCCGTAGGCCTCGACGAGCTCGGATCCGATCGGTACCGGGTCGGGGAACGGCACCAGGCCGTGCAGCTGCTCGTCGGTGAGGAACGAGCAGGCGGAGAGCATGGCCGCCGGGATGCCGCCCGTGGCACGCCAGAGCTCGGTCAGCACCGAGTGCTCCGGCGCCACGCCGATGCGCCGCGACAGGTACTCAGCCGATTGGTCGACCGTGAGCGGCCGCAGGCGGTGGGTCGGGAACGGGGTCTCGAACGAGAGGGTGGAGCCGTCCGGATCGTCGCGCCAGGTGAGGACGAAGATCGCGGTGGCGCCCAGTTCGGGATCCAGCACTGCGCCGGCGATGAGCTCGGCGAGCGGCTGCTGGTCTTCGGTGCAGTCCTCGAGGACGATGAGCACCGGCGCGCCGGTGCGCCGGCCGGTGGCACGGATGGCACCCGCGAACGACCGCCGCAATTGGTCGGTTGCTCCGTCTCGTCCCTTTGGTTTCGTGTGCTCCGGTTCGAGCGCCTTGAGGTTCTCGAACGCCTTGGACCACACAGGGTCGTTGAGGTCCTCGTCGTCGTCGAGCGGCAGCGGGATGATGGTGAACCCGGCAGCCAGCGAGACGAGGACGTCGACCAGATGGCTCTTGCCCGAGCCCGGAAGCCCATGGATCCCCGTCACGGCAGAACGCCCATTGATGGCGTCCTTCACCATCTTCTCGAGGTGGGCGCACTCGCGTCCGAGTCCGACGGGAGGGCTCATCGACTGCATCTGGGACGGGAGCAACGGCGGCGAGGTCGCGACGCGAGATCCGACGACGCCGACGTAGTCGATCTCGGCCCCGCGCTCGTGCGCGTCCGGCTCCGCGGGCGCGCGGCGGTCAACTCGGTCGTTCGCCCCGGAGGCTTCGTGATCTAGTTGCTGCTTCACCCGCCACCATCACATGGGGACATGCCGACAACCGTTCCCTCGAACGCCAGTTAGTTAGTCGCCGCGGGCCGACAACCTGCACCTCGAGTGAGACCAGTTCGCTGGCCTTCGATCGTTGCAAGGGGGCCAATATTCGCGACAGAGGCAGACGTCTTGCCGGTGTGGGCGCTAGCTCCGTTCGCCCCCCTCTGCCGAACGCACAGTGTGTGCGTCATGGTGTCGCTCTCTTTTTTGACCGCCTGCAGACGCGCGCCGTCTGCCGGGAAATGGTCCCCCTTAAGGTGCCTGCCTAATCGCCAAGATTGCCCTCGTACCGCTCTTCCGCCTTTGCAGGCGAACGTACCACAGGCGTCCTGGATGTCAACCGCGCGATAGAAATTGCGCGACGCGTGCCAACCGTCCTGGCGCGCTCGAAGCCTCAAGTGAACGCTTGAACCTTTCGGGTCGCGAGCCGACCGAAATCCCTCGGCGTTTCCCCTCGGGCGTGAGGCGGGCGCGACATGGCAACGTCCGCCCGGGACCACGAGCTCCAATCCGACTGGCACACTGATGTGTCGGCAACAGACCCACAAGAGCACACCGATTCCAGGCACCAGATCGCTGCGAATTGTTGATCCGTTGTGATTCGGCGCCCTCCCTTCACGGACGGCTGCGCGTCAGCCGGGGTTGTCCCAGTGGCGGCGAGGACAGGGCGGAGCTCGCCGCTGCACGCGCTCGATGAGACCTCAGCCCGCGCCCAGCGCCGTGCCGGGCTCGCGGCGGGCCGGCGGGGATCCGTGGTCGAGGGGGAGTGGCCGCAGCGGTTGCCGCGAGCCTGCTCGCGGTTGACGAGACCCCTGGGCTCTTACGCGCTGCCCGGCGCGTTGAGCGCGGACACGCAGCCCTGGAGGGCTCCCAACTGCGCCTGTTGGACCTGCTTCGTCGCCGAGGACCCCGAACCCTGGTGTGAGCCCGACGGCTGCGTGGTGCTCGTCGTCGTCGTGGGCGGGGCGGTTGTGGTCGTCGTGGTGCTGGAAGGGGCAGGCGCCACGGTGGTGCTCGTGGTGGTGGCCGAGCCGCCGTCTGGAGTGGTCGACGAGCCCAGGACGGTCGTGGTGGTGTCCGGCGGCGCCGTCGTCGTGGTGGTCGTAGACGACGTGGACGTGGTCGCAGGCGCCCCGGCAGTGGAGGGTGCGGTCGTCGTCGTGGTCGTGGTCGCACCGGCACCCGCACCGGTGCCCGACCCGGAGCCCTGGGCCCCGGCCGCGGCAGCCGTGGAGCCCGCGGTGCCGGTGAGGTCCACGGCCGTGCAGGCGCCGGCCGTCTGCATGGTGGCCAGGTCGTCGAGAAGCTTCTTCAGGGCGCGGTTCTCCGTCGAGACGTCGGCGAGCAACGCAGAGCTCGCGCCCTGGAGTGCCCGGTCGGCACCGCCGAGCCGGGCTCGAGCCGATTGCAGGGCGGCCAGGGCGGCGTCGATGTGGTCCACGAGGTCGCCGGCAGCGACACTGGCGTACTCCTGGGCGGTCGACTGCGCGTTGGTCTCGTTGAGCGGGGCGGCACCGGTCCCGAGGTCGGTCGACTGGTAGAGGCCGTTGTGCACGTATTCGGAGATGGCGAAGGTCTGGAGCTTCTGCTTGATCGCCTTGTACTGCCCCTCGGCCGCCGTCACCCCTCCCTCGGCCGCCGCGACGTCAGCGTTCCGCTCCGACTCGGTGTTCTGCTCGCCCGCCACGGTCAGGGTCGCGGCTTGATAGGCGGTCACGTCGGACTGCACGTTGCCCAAGACGTTGAGGGCCGAGGAGGCCACGAGGCCCGGGATGCTGCCGCCGGTCGCCGCGATCTGGGTGAGATAGCAGGGCTGCCCCGATGCCGAGACTGCACACCACGCGCTGCCGTCGACGTCGACCAGGAACTGGCCGGGCGGGGACACGTTGCCGGCCCGGAGCGCGGCGGTGATCGTCCACATGTTCGGCTGCAGAAGCGTGGCGACCGTGGCGGCGCAGCCGGTCAGCCAGTCAGGGAACGCCGGAAAGCCGCCCACCATGGATGCGATCGGGAGAGGGTCGTTCTGGTTGTCGGTCGTCCGCATGGTGTTGAACGGGTTGTAGGCCGCCGTGTTGTTGGTCGAGCCGCCCTCGGCGGCCTGCCATTCGTCGAGGTCGGCGATGTTGGCTTGCGTCGCCGGCGCATTCAGGTCCCCGATGATGCACAGCTCCCACCCTGGCGGCAGAGGGGTGCCCACCCTCGACGTCGCCCCGGCGGGCGCGTCCATCCCCGCGCCGGGGCCCGCGACGACCGGCACGGCGAGCGCCACCGCCGCCACGGCGGCGAAAAGGAAGCAGGCCTTGGAGAGGGTTCGGGTCATAGATGCACAC
This sequence comes from Acidimicrobiales bacterium, assembly GCA_035503015.1. Taxonomy (GTDB): domain Bacteria; phylum Actinomycetota; class Acidimicrobiia; order Acidimicrobiales; family RAAP-2; genus Bog-473. The sequence continues at coordinate 9,921 of DATJTU010000184.1, forward strand.
GTTCGGTGACACGAGGCACCAAGAGCCCTGGGTCGCCGCTACCGCCTCTACTGGGTCGAAGGGCCCCCAGTGTTACAAGTGTCGGCCCGTTCCTCCAGCCGGGTGACCGAAAAAGCGCGAACGATGTGA
>DATJTU010000185.1:0-3385 GCA_035503015.1 Acidimicrobiales bacterium
CCATCGTCACCGCCGAGTCGGACCGGGGCCGAGAGGTGCTGCGCCACTCGACCGCCCACGTGATGGCGCAGGCGGTGCGGCGTCTGTGGCCGGGGGCGAAGTACGCCATCGGTCCGGTCATCGAAAACGGCTTCTACTACGACTTCGAGCTGCCCGGGCGGGCCCACTTCAGCGAGGAGGACCTCGGGCGGATCGAGGCCGAAATGCGCGCCATCGTCAGGGAGGACCAACCCTTCACCCGCCGCGAGCACGCCATCGGCGACGCGCTCGAGATCTTTTCGGACCAACCCTTCAAGCGCGAGATCATCGAAGCGGTCGGCGCCGGTGCCGACGAGGTGGACGCCGCCGGCGGGTCGAGCGTCAGCAGCTACCGCAACACCGAGGACTTCGTCGATCTGTGCCTGGGCCCCCACGTCCCTTCCACCGGCCGTCTGGGGCATTTCAAGCTGATGCGGGTCGCCGGCGCGTACTGGCGTGGCGACGAGAAGCGCGCGCAGCTCCAGCGCATCTACGGCACGGCGTGGGAGTCCGAGAAGGCGCTCGCGGCGTACCTGCACCAACTCGAAGAAGCGGAACGGCGAGACCATCGCAAGCTCGGGGCCGAGCTCGACCTCTTCAGCTTCCCCGACGAGATCGGGTCGGGCCTCGCCGTGTTCCACCCCAAGGGCGGCACCATCCGCCGGCTCATGGAGGACTACTCGCGCCAGCGCCATGTCGAGGCCGGCTACGACTTCGTGAACTCGCCCCACATCACCAAGAGCGCACTCTTCGAGGAGAGTGGTCACCTCGAGTGGTTCGCCGAGGGCATGTTCCCGCCGATGGAGCTCGACGGGAGCACGCAGTACTACCTCAAGCCGATGAACTGCCCGTTCCACATCCTCGTGTACCGGAGCCATCAGCGCTCCTACCGCGAGCTGCCGATGCGGCTCTTCGAGTTCGGCACCGTGTATCGCTACGAGCTCTCCGGCGTGCTCCAAGGGCTCACCCGCGTGCGCGGGATGACCCAGGACGACGCGCACATCTTCTGCACGCCCGAGCAGATGGACGCGGAGCTGGTCCGCACGCTCACCTTCGTGCTCGACCTGCTGCGTGACTACGGCCTCAATGACTTCTATCTCGAGCTGTCGACCAAGCCGCCCGGCAAGGCGGTCGGTTCCGACGAGGAGTGGGACGTCGCGACCGAGGCCCTGCGGCGGACCGCGCTCGAGATGGACCTCGACCTGGTGATCGACGAAGGCGGTGGCGCGTTCTACGGGCCCAAGATCTCGGTGCAGGCCCGCGACGCCATCGGCAGGACGTGGCAGATGTCGACCGTCCAGCTCGACTTCCAGCTGCCGCACCGCTTCGGGCTCGAGTACGTCGGCGCCGACAACGCCCGGCACCGGCCGATCATGATCCACCGCGCCCTGTTCGGCTCGGTGGAGCGCTTCATGGCCGTGCTGATCGAGCACTACGCCGGCGCACTGCCGACCTGGCTCTGCCCCGAGCAGGTCCGGGTGATCCCGGTCACCGACCGCAATGTCGACTACGCCCAGTCGGTCGTGGACGCGTGCGCTGCGGCCGGCTTGCGGGCGACGCTCGATACGACTCGGGAGCAGATGAAGGCCGCGATCCGCCGCGCCAAGGTGGCCAAGATCCCCTACGTGTTGGTCGTGGGTGACAAGGACGTCGCGGCGGGCTCGGTCGGGGTGAACCGGCGGGGCTGGGACGGCAAGCCCGAATTCGGGGTGGCCCTCGCCGACGTGCTGCACGAGATCACCGCGGAGGTCGACCGCAAGGGGTTGCCCGAGGACAGGGTGCCGGTCGCGGCGTCGGCGTGAGCCTCGACCACCTCTGGGCCGGCTGGCGCCGCACGTACATCGAGGAGGCGACGGCGCGCGAGCGCGCGGGCACGGTGCACACCGAGGACGACTGCGTCTTCTGCCGCCTGGCGGCGAGCGGCCCGCCGTCGGAGGACAACCTGGTGGTGTGGCGGGGCGACCTGACCTTCGTCGTCCTCAACGCGTACCCCTACGCGAGCGGCCATGTCCTCGTGCTGCCGTTGCGTCACGTGGGGCCGCTCGCCGATCTCACGCCGGCCGAGTCCGCGGAACTGTGGTCGGCGACGGAGAAGGCCATTGCCGCGATCGGCACGGCGTACGAACCGGACGGGCTGAACATGGGCGCCAACCTCGGCCGCGCCGCCGGCGCCGGGTTGCCCTCGCACCTGCACCTGCACGCCCTGCCCCGCTGGTCGGGTGACACCAACTTCATGACCTCGGTGGCCGAGACTCGCGTGATGCCCGAGACGCTGCAGCTGTCCTGGAAGAGGCTCACCGACGCCTGGCCGAGCTGACCCGACGCCAGGGGAGCCCGCCGGGGGAGACGGAGGCGGCGCGCTGAGCACGCGTCCCGGCGTCTCCGGCGACGGCGTGCCACAGGTGTCGGGCCCCGCGCTCGGGCCACCGGCGCCGGATGCAGCCGTCACCGACGGCACCGGCGCCCCTACTGCAGCAGCGGCAACCGCCGGCGCGACCGCGGCCGCGACCGCGCCCACGACGCGCACAGCGCGCCGCGTCGTGCTGCGCGCGCTCCGCCGGGCCTGGCCGACGTTGCGCATCGTCATCGGCTTCGGGTTCGTCGCGATCGCCGTGTGGGTCCTGTCCTCGAAGACGGCCGAGCTGACGGGGTTCGCCGACGTGTTCAAGACGCTCAACTGGGCCTGGGTGCCGCCGGCGTTCGCGACCGAGATCCTCTCCTACATCTTCTTCGCCGCCATGCAGTACGAGATCTTCAAGGCCGGTCACCTGACGCCGCCGTGGGGCACGCTCGTCAAGCTGTCCTTCTCGTCACAGGCGCTGACGAACTCGCTGCCCGCCGGCAGTGCGGTCGCGAGCGTCTACGGGTTCCGGTGGTTCCGCCGCTTCGGGGCGGACAACACGCTGGCGGTCTGGGCGCTCGCCGGCACGCTGGTCGCGTCGTTGGTCAGCCTGTCGTTGGTCGCCGTCATCGGCCTGGGCATCGCCACGAACGAAGGCGCGTCGCTCGACCTCGTCCCGGTCCTGATCGGCATCTTCGCGTTCGCCCTCGCCCTGGGCTCGCTGTTCGTCTACGAGCGGCCCCTCCACTGGGCGGTGTCGAAGGCGCTGCACCTGTCGGTCCGGCTCACCGGTCGACCGCGGGGCAACACCGCCGACCAGATCACCTCGACCATGGCCTGGATGACCGCCGTCCGCCTCAACTGGTCACAGATCGGCCGCATCGTCACCTGGGGGACCGTGAACTGGCTGCTCGACTGCGCCTGCTTCGCCATGATGTTCGAGGCCATCCACGCGCCCATCCCGTGGAAGGGCTTGCTCCTCGCGTACGGCGCCGGCCAGCTCGCGGCGTCGCTGCCCATCACGCC
>DATJTU010000186.1:0-6735 GCA_035503015.1 Acidimicrobiales bacterium
CGACAGGGCGCAACCGATTCGCGACAGGCACGGGGTCACTGACCCCACGATCTTTCGGAATGCCGACGACCCCAACGAGATCACGGGCCTGCACTGGTTCTCTTCGGTCGAGAGCGCGCACGCCTTCGCCGACGACCCGGACCTGAAGGACGCGATGGCGAGGGCGGGCGTCATCGGACCACCCCGCATCGAGATCAGCATCGAGGCGTAGGCAGGCCTGCCCCAGGCCGGCCGCCCCATGGGGCTGGCCGGTGGTGGCCGAGGTGGGCTACGAAGCGGACGGGCCGCTCCCGGTCCAGAGCGCGCGAATCCGCTCGACCTCGCCGGCGCCCTGACGGGCGCCGACCTCGAAGGCGTCGCCGGTTCGACTCACGTCCATGAGGTAGCTGCCCCAACCGCTCAGCTCGCCGAATTCTTCTGACGGCTCGATCACACCGACCTCGGCGCCGCTCCTGCGCAGATCGTCGATCCGCTGGCTGATCCCCGGCAGGAGCCCGGCCAGGATCTCCGGTGCCGCCCCCGCCGGCGGGTTGAGCGCCATGCACGAGACCGCCAGGACCACGTCGTACCCGACGGCGAGATCGGCGTTGAGCGCGTCTCGGGCGCCACCGTCGATCCACGACTCCCCGCGAATGGTGACCGGCGAGACCAGGCCCGGCACCGTGCAGCTCGACGCCACCGCCCGCTGCAACTCGACGCCCGAGGTCTGGTCCCACACCGCGAACGTGCCGGACGTGATGCTCAGCGAGGTGCAGCGAAAGGCGGCAGGCCAGTCGCGGTCGCACAGGAAGTCGAAATAGGCGACCCAGTCGGCCTCAGACGCCGCATCGAGCGGATCGAGCGTCGCCATCATCTCCGCGAGGTCCATCGACGTGCCCGATTCGCCGCCCAGCCACGGCGCCGGCCGACCGACCCACTCCAGCAGGTCCCGCAACGACTGTCCGGAGCCGAGTTGCGCTCCCACGATGGATCCCGCCGACGTCCCGACCACGAGATCGGCGTCGCCGAGGTGGACGGAGCCCTCAATCAGGACGGACAGCAGCCCCGCCTGCCACCCGACCCCGAGCGGACCGCCCCCACCGAGCACCAGCGCACGAGTCATGGAGAGGACGGTAGCGCCGAGGCGGATCGTGGTTCACTCGATCGCAATGGGTACGAAGGCCGCGTCACCTCGTGCGGACGGGGCGCGCTCGGTAGGCTTCCGCCCCATGGCTCGGCCCGTGCGATATGCGAACCAGGCGCACAAGGTTCGTGTGACCGACGGCCATGAGGCCGAGGCGAAGAGGGCACAGGCGCGCAAACGCCCCAACCGCGTCGGCCTCTTCTTCCTCCGGCTCCTGGGATTCCGCGGCGAGGTCGCCCCGCCGGCGAGCCAGGAGGGACACGCCGGACCGTCTCACCAACATTCCGTGCGCCACGAGCAACCAGGGCACCCGTCCTCGTAGCGCTCGAAGTCGCGCTCGAACTCCCGGTCTCGCTGGCGCCGCCCGCCGGTCGCGGAGTTCGGCAAGCCGGTGCGACGACCGGCTCGCGTCAGCTTCGTTGACCGAGCTCCACTCCGTACTGGAGGTAGACGACGCCGTTGGCGAAGCGCCGGGTTTCCAAAAGCCCCAGGGGCAGGTTGGCGCCCTTCGGGCACCACGGTTTGCCGCCGCCGAGCACGACGGGGACCGTCAGCAGACGGATCTCGTCCACGAGGCCGGCAACCAGCGCCTGCCCAGCCAGGTTCGCGCCGCCGATGGTGATGTGCGGCGCCGCAGACGCCTTCAGGCGGCGCACGGCATCGAGGTCGAAGTCGTGCTCGAGTCTCGTCCTCGCGCTCGACACCGACTCGAGACGGCGCGAGTACACCACCTTGTCCGCCTCCCGCCACATCTGAGCGAATTCCCGGACATAGGGTTCGGCCGGCTCGGCGGTCTCCCAATAGAGCATCGCCTCGTACATCCCGCGTCCGTAGAGGTACGTCGCGGCCGGCCGCTCGAGCTCGGTGATGAAGGAGAAGACTTCCTCGCTGGGTTCCGACCAATCGAGACGCCCTTCCGCGTCCTCGGTGTAGCCGTCGACCGAGATGTTGGCGGTGTAGACGATGTCAGCCATCGGTCAACGCCGGGATTACCCGTACGAGCTGCAGAAAACTGGAGCTGAAGCCAGGGGCACGGACGAATCGTAACCGTGAGGTCCAGGGCCCACGGGTCCACTCGGCTCGCGACGTCAGGGAGCCACACATAGGATCCTCACTTCATGGACTTGAGCCCGGTTGAAGCACGGGTGATCGGCAGCCTCGCCGAGAAACGCCTGACGACACCCCAGCAGTACCCACTGACGATCAACGCGCTCCTCCTCGCGTGCAACCAGTCATCGAACCGCGATCCGGTGGTCGCCTACGACGAGGGAACGATCGAGCCCGCCTTGTCGTCGCTCCGGGAGGCCGGCTTGCTTCGCCTGGTCCACCCGTCCCACGGCCGCTCGGCCACGAGGTACCGCCAGGTGCTCGACGAGAAGTTCGGCCTGGACGACCGCGGGCTCTCGATCCTCGCGGTCCTCTTGTTGCGAGGGCCCCAGACCATCGGGGAACTGCGGTCGCGCACAGAGCGCATGGCGCCGTTCGAGAGTCTCGAGGACGTCGAGGCGGAACTCGACCGGATGGCCGACGGCGACGACCCACTGGTGAGCCGCCTCCAGCGGCGTCCCGGACAAAAGGAGGAGCGCTGGGCAGAGACCCTCAGCGCCGCCGCAGCGACCGAAGCGAGCGTCGACGGTGGCGCCGCGAGCCTGCCCGATCAGGGCCGCTCGGAGTCCCTCGGCGACGAGGTGGCTGCGCTACGCGCCGACCTCGGCACGCTTCAGCAGGAAGTCACCAGCATTGGGGCTGCCGTCACGGAGCTGCGCACGGCCCTCGGCCTCTAGCCCCAGAGGCGCCGATCGACGCGCCCGGCGTCAGTCGAGCGAGAACGGCGGGTACTCGTCGGTGATCAGGTAGACGTAGATGCTGACCCGGTTCGACCAACGGATCACGCCGATGACGAAGTCACGCAGGCTGTCGGGCCACCGCCCGGTGATCAAGACGGCGAAGAAGCCGACGATCCACACGACGTAGACGGCAATGCCCAAGAAGAACAGCACGACGTAGTGCGGGAAGGCCAGCAGCCACTTCACGAAGATCAGGCCGCGGCTGAGCTTGGGCGCAGGCTCCACCGACAGATGCGCCGGATCGGTCCCGGGGTCGGGTCCCACGGTCGGGAACTCGAACTGGGGATAGTCCTCACGCATGAAGAACAGGTACGACGCGACCCGCCATTGGTAGCGGTGCGTCATCACGATGAAGCCGAAGAAGCTGTCCGGCATCTGCCCCGTGAAGAGGATGGCGAACCACGCCAGGATCCAGACGACACCTTCGACGATGCCGAGCGCGTACAGGACGATGACCTGCGGGATGGCCAGGAGCCAATGGACCAAGGGCCGCCACCGGGCAATGGTGTCCGGCGCGTCGAGGTCGAGTTGGAGTGGAAAGCCGGCCGCAGGTACTGCGGGACTGGTCACGAAACAAAAGCGTAACCCGTCGCATTGTCGAAGAGGGGGATCCTGAGCCGGCACCGCAACCGGCCTTTCCACCCCAGGTGACCTGGGATTCACGGAGAGGTCACATTGATCGGACACAATGCCGGACGTGACGCTGTTCGACGTGTCCGAGCTCCTGGGTCCCGAGCCCACCACGCCCTTGCGGCAGGTACCTCCGCCGCCCGCGAGCGGGCCGGCTGAGGCGCGCACAGCGCCGCCCGAAGTCGAAGTCAGGATCAGCGCGCGCAGGAAGAAGACGTCCGAAGCGCGCTGGGTAGGCGGTCGGATCGTGGTGTCGCTCCCCGCGCACCTGGACGCAGAGTCGCGGCAGAAGACGACCGATTGGTTGGTCGACCGGCTGCTGACTCGCGAGCGGCGCCTCCCAACAGATGACGATGCGCTGTTGGCGCGCGCGATCGAACTCAGTGACCGCTACCTCGTTGGCGCCCGACCGGCATCAGTGCGCTGGGTGACCAACCAGACGGCGCGCTGGGGTTCGTGCTCGTACTACTCGGGGGAGATCCGGATCTCGCACCGGCTGCGGGTCGTCCCCGAATGGGTGCTCGACTCGGTGCTCGTCCACGAGCTCGCGCACCTCACGTACCCGGATCACTCCCCGGCCTTCCACCGGCTCGCCGGCACCTATCCCCGGCACGAGGACGCAGGGACGTTCCTTGCCGGCTACGGGCTCGGACTGTCAGCCCCGCTGCGCTAGTCCCCTCCGCGCGCCAGCGCCCTCGGCACGCGCCCCGGCACCAAAGCGCGTCCGAGGCTCAGACGGGCTCGTCGGCCAGGATCCGCCCCAGCCGGCGCAGGCTCTCTCCGGCGCCGCCCAGTGTCAGCTCGATCTGCTCGGTCAACAAGAAGAACCGGTGCAGCGGGTAGTCGCGGTCCACGCCCACGCCGCCGTGGAGGTGTGACGCCGCGTGGACGACGCGCTGGCCACCTTCGGCGGCCCAGTACTTGGCCACCGCGACCTCGGCGGCGGCCGGGAGTCCGGCCGCCAATCTCGAGGCTGCCTGCCACGCCGTCAGCCTGATCGCTTCGGTGTCCACGTAGGCGTCGGCGGCGCGCTGCCCGACCGCCTGGAACGTGGCGATGGGCTTCTCGAACTGCACGCGCGTCTTGGTGTACTCCGCGGTGAGCTCGAGCGCCGATGCGCACGCGCCCGACTCTTGGATGCACAACGCTGCCGTCGCGTGCTCGGTGATGAAGGTGATGATGGCGGCGCCGTCGCCGGGGTCACCCAAGAGGCGGTCGGGCCCCACGACCACGCCGTCGAGCTCCACGATGGCCTCGGTCCGCCCGGTCGTCGTCGACTGGGGCGTCGTCGTCAGGCCCGGTGCGTCGGTGTTGACGATGAACACACCGACCCCGGTGACCGCACCGTCCACGCCGCGACACGTCGCGGGGACCAGGACCGCGTCGGCGATCAACGCGGCGGGAACGCACGCCTTGGTCCCGGTCAGGACCCAGGTGCCGTCCTCGCGCAGGGCGGCGCTCGTGATCGGCTCGGTGCCACCGGGCACGATGACCTCACCGGCCAGCTCCGCCATGGCGGCGGTCAGGATGGTCTCGCCCGAGGCGACGCCGGGCAACCAGGCCTTGCGCTGCGTGTCGTCGCCGAAGCGGGCAACCGGGAGCGCGCCGTAGACCATCGTCTCGACGACCGGCACGTACGCCGCCGTCCGGCCGGCGGCCTCGACGACGAGACAGGCGGCCACGAAGTCGAGCCCGGCGCCGCCGAATTCCTCGTCGAGGTGGATGCCGAGCAGCCCCGCGCCCGCCAGCTCCCGGTAGAGGTCGCGGTCAACCGGGCCCTCGGCCCCTGCCGCGGCCTCCACCGCCTTCAGCCGCTCGTGCGTCGAGCGTTCGCCGAAGATCTGTCCCGCGAGCTGGCGGACTGCTTCTTGTTCCTCGCTGTAGTTGAAGTCCACTGTGTTCTCCTGATCGACCGGGTGTTGTCGTGCTCGGCAGCGAGCGGTTCAGCGCAGCGACCGCGGCATGCCGAGGCCGAAGATGGCGATGAGGTCCCGCTGGATCTCGTTGGTGCCTCCGCCGAAGGTGAGGATGATCATCGAGCGCGCGTACATCTCGAGACGCCCGGCGATCACCGCCGCGGGAGAGCCTCTCGTCAGATAGCCCGCCTGGCCGATGATCTCCATGAGGAGCCGGAAGGCCCGCAGGTAGAACTCGGTCCCGAACACCTTGATGCTCGAGGCGTCGGCCACCTCGAGGTGGCCCTGGGTCGCTTGCCACGCCACCTTCCAGTTGATGAGGCGCAGGAACTCGAGCTCCGCGTAGACGCGCGCCAGATGCTCTTGCACCCACTCCTGGTCCACGACGCGCCGGCCGTCGGGCAGCTTCGTGGCCTGTGCCCAGGCCCGCACGTCGGCCAGGACCCGTTCGATGATGCCCGGCGCGCACAGGGTGACACGCTCGTGGTTCAGCTGGTTCGTGATCAGGTTCCAGCCTTGGTTCTCTCCCCCGACCAACGCGGTCGCAGGGACCCGCACGTCCTCGTAGAACGTGTAGTTGATGTTGTGGTCGCCGAGGAGTTTCATCGGGACCACGCGGATCCCGGGCGTGTCCATCGGCACCAAGAACATCGAGATCCCCTTGTGCTTGGGCACGTTGGGATCGGTGCGCGTCGCGAGCCAGATGTAGTCGGCGTCGCCGGCCAGGCTGGTGAAGATCTTCGCGCCGTTGATGACGTACTCGTCGCCGTCGCGCACCGCACGGGTCGTGAGCGACGCCAGATCGGTGCCGGAGTTCGGCTCGGTGTAGCCGATGCAGAAGTGGATCTCCCCCGCCAGGATCTTCGGAAGGAAGAACTCCTTCTGCTCCTGGGTCCCGAAGTTCATGATGGTCGGGCCGACGGTGTTGATGGTGAGCATGGGGACCGGAGCCCCGCTGCGCATGGACTCGTCGAAGAAGATGAACTGCTCGATGGCCGAGCGGCCCTGGCCGCCCCACTCCTTGGGCCAGCCGATCCCGAGCCAGCCGTCGCTGCCCATCTGCTTGACGACCTTGCGCACCACCGGTCCGATCCCGCCCGCGCCGACCAGCTCCTGTTCGAGCTCGGGGGTGAGCAGCTTCTCGTAGTACGTGCGCAGCTCGTTCTTCAGCGCCTGCTGTTCCTCGGTGAAGGCAATCTCCACGGTGTCCCTCCTGGGT
>DATJTU010000187.1:0-15040 GCA_035503015.1 Acidimicrobiales bacterium
TCGCTCGGTACCGTAAGAGCAGCCCAGCCAAGGAGACACGGAGATGGCCGATGCCTACGTTCTCGGTGGAGTCCGGACCCCGGTGGGCCGCTACGGGGGCTCGCTGTCCCACATCAGGACGGACGACCTGCTCGGCCAGACCATGGTCGCAGCGTGCGAACGCGTGGGCGCGCCGCTCGAGCGGATCGAGGACGTCGCAGCGGGCTGTGTGAACGTCGCCCACGAAGGGATGGGCGACGTCGGGCGGTGGGCGGCCCTGGCGGCCGGGTTCCCCGACTCGGTGCCGGCGGTGACGTTCAACCGCTTCTGCGCGTCGTCGCTGACCGCCGCGCTGTACATCGCTCACGCGATCCGCAGCGACGAGCTGGGCGTCGGCCTTGCCTGCGGCGTCGAGTCGATGTCGCGCTCGGGTTGGGCCTTCATGAAGTCCGAAGCTCCGTTTAGCCCGCGTGGCCCGATCCTGCTGCTCGACACCATGTGGGCGGGCGCCGGGGGTCCACCGCACTCGGGCCTGCTCGCCCGGGACGCCTACATCGACATGATCCGGACGGCGCAGAACGTGGCCGACAAATACAGCCTGAGCCGGGAGGAGATCGACGCCTTCGCGCTGCGCTCGCAGACCCGGGCCGCGGCCGCGCAGAGCTCCGGCCGCCTCGCACGCGAGATCCACCCGGTCGAGATCGCCGGACGCCGGGGAGAGCCGGCGCGGCTCTTCGAGCACGACGAGTTCATCCGCCCCGACACGACAGCGGAAAAGCTTGCCGCCCTCCCGCCGCAACCCAACACGACAGAGATGACCGCCGGCAACTCGTCAGGTCTCAGCGACGGCGCCAGCGCGGTCGTCCTGGCGAGCGCAGCGGACGCCGCTGCATTCGGTGCGACGCCGCTGGCCAAAGTGGTGACCTCGGCGACCTGTGCACTCGATCCCCGCTACATGGGCATCGCGCCGGCCTTCGCCATCACTGCGGCCCTGCGTCGGGCCGGCCTGCAGCCCGAGGAGATCGGGGTATGGGAAGTCCACGAGGCGTTCTCCGCCCAGGCGTTGGGGGTGCTGCGCGAACTGTCGAACCAACTGAACGGGTTCGACGTGCCCGACGAGCGGTTGAACCCCAACGGTGGCGCGGTCGCAATCGGTCATCCGTTCGGGTCCTCGGGCACCCGCTATCTCCTGACCTTGGCCATCGAGCTCGGTCTCCGGGGCGAGCGCTACGGCGTCACCGGCGTGTGCGTCGGGTCTGGGCAAGGCGTCGCCGTCGTCCTCGAAAATCCCGCGGCGTGAACGACCGGCCGCGGTGCGTCGCACACGCGAGGTCAAGTACGCAGCTGGCGCGGTGGCCAAAGCCCGAGGCCACGCGCGTGCTCGCGTAGAATCGATCACGATGGACCGGAGCAAACTTCGGCTGGCGTCCAAGTTGCTGGCGAAGGCCGAGGACACCGCATACGAGGCGGAAGCTGCCGCGCTCGCTGCGAAGGCCTACGCGCTGCTCGCCGAGTTCCTCAACGCGGTCGACGACGGCGCGCGCAACGGCGACAGGCGGCGTGAGCGTCGGCTGCTCCACGACCGGCGCGCCGCACGCCGCTTCTTCGGGAAGCGGTCATCGGGCACCGCCGGTGCCGGGACAGTGAAGAACTCCCGACAACCAGAGCACTACCAGCAGGGCAGTACCCGCCGGCCAGGAGGGAGCTACGCGCAGGGGGACCGCCAACCGGACCGGCCGACCGGAGGAGACATCGACCTCCGGGCGTGATCGCTCAGCCCTCAGCGGAGCCAGTCGTCGACCGACGCCTCACCCGTCTTGTACTTCGCCACCAGCTGCGACTGCAGGTTGCGCAACCGGGCTTCCGCGCTCTCCCAACGCCGGGTGACCTCTGCGAGCTGCGTCTCGAACTCCGTGACGAGAGGCTCGAGGTCCGACGGTTTGGCGATGTCCGCGCTGGCGATTTTCATGTGCAACGCCAGGAGCTCATCCGCTTCGCCATCGGCGAGTTGCTCCGCTGAGGCCATCGTCGCCGGGGAATCCGGCGAGAGCGACCACCCGCCGCCGAGCGACGCCGTCGCCAACGTCCGGGGCAAGGACTCGACCGTCGCGGTGAAGCTGGTGCCGGGACTGTCGACGGCCTCGCGCAGCACGCGCACGTCGACCGACAACACGTGGCGCGCGTAGGCGAGGAGAACAGCGACGTGCGCGAGCTCGTCCCGCCACACCCTGATCCGCTCCACCGGCACGTCCGTCCCCACTGTCGAGGTCGAATCGAGCAGTCGATCGATCTCCTCCACCCTCACCGCCATAGCACCACGCTAGCCCTCACCTGGTAGAGAACTTCGTTCCCGCCCCTGCGCGAAGCGGGTTCCCCTGAATTCCACGTCCGGGCGAGCCGTAAATGAGCCGTGGGCCACGAAGACGCACCGACGGATCGTCCGACGGTCACCGTTGTGATCCCCGCCTGGAACGCCTGGGCACACACGCGCCGGTGCCTCGACGCGCTGCATCGCACAATTCGCCCGGATGACCAGGTCGTCGTCGTGGACAACGGCTCGAGTGATGACACACCAAATGCAATTACCCACTACCGGTGGGTTGAAGTCGTCCGCAACCAGGAGAACGAGGGCTTCGCGCACGCCTGCAACCAAGGCGCCGCACGGGCGACCGGTGCCGTCATCGTCTTCCTCAACAACGACACCGTCGTCGCGGACGGGTGGCTCGACGAGCTCGTCGCGCCGCTGGCCACGCCCGAGGTCGGCGCAGTCGGACCACGATCGGACAACGTGTCCGGCCACCAGGCGACCACCGCGGTGCGCTACGTGGCAGACCAGCCCGCCGTGTTCGCCCGGTCGTCGCGCGCCTGGCGCGACCAGCACCGCGGCGTCACGACCGAGGTACGCCGCCTGGTCGGGTTCTGCCTGGCGGTCCGCCGCGACGCCTTCGCCACGGTCGGCGGCTTCGACGAGCGCTACACGATCGGCGGCTTCGAGGACGACGACCTCTGCAATCGCCTCGGGCAGCTCGGCCTGCGCCTCGTCGTCGCCCACGGCTCCTTCGTGCACCATCACGGGCACGCCACCTTCGAGGCCAACGAGGTCGACTGGCAGCAGGTGCAGGCGTCGAACAAGCAGCGCTTCGTGGACGTCTGGGGCACCGACGCACTGCCGCGCGCTCCCCTGGTCAGTGCCTGTCTGATCGTCAAGGACGAGGAGGCGATGCTCGCCGAGTGCCTCGAGTCCGTGCGGGACCTCGTCAGCGAGGTCGTGGTGTACGACACCGGCTCGAGTGACAACACCGTCACAATTGCAAAGGCGGCGGGGGCGCGGGTGATCGAGGGGCACTGGGAGGACTCGTTCGCACAAGCGCGCAACGCGGCGCTCGTACACGCCTGCGGCGAGTGGGTGCTCTCGATCGACGCCGACGAGCGGCTCCAGGCGGATCCCGATGCCGTCCGGCGCCAGATCCTCGACCCCGAATCCGACGCGGAGGCATACCTGGTCGCCATCGAGAACCTGCACGGTGCGGGCAACCCGAGGTCGGTGCACAGCGCGGTCCGGCTCTTCCGCCGGCGCTCGTGCGCCTGGCGTTCGCGCCTGCACGAACAGGTCGTCGCGGCGGACGACCCGGGCCGGCCCCTCCGGACCGATTGCCTCTCGGGTGCCCGGATCCTCCATCACGGCTACGAGGCAGGCATCTTCGAGGCTCGCAACAAGAGCCAACGCAATCTCCGGCTGGCCGAGGCTGCGCTCGACGACGACGACCATGCGCACGCGTACGCCCTCATGAATTACGGCCGCGCGCTCGAATCGGCCGGCAGGAGCGAGGAAGCCCTGGTGCAACTCGACCGTGCGGCCCAGACCTCGCCGGACCCGACCACCAAGCGCCTCGCCGTCAGCAACCTCGCCTACATCCTGGGCAGGATGGGGCGCTTCGACGAGGCACTCGAGCAGGTCACCCAGCTCCGGGCGCTGTCGCGGTCTCCGATCAGCGCCGACATCGCGGAGGGTCGCACCCGTCTGGCCATGGGCGAGACCGAGGAAGGCCTCGCGCTCTTGGAGCGCATCCCGCCCGGCGCGCGCGACGACGACGGGATGGAGTACGCGCCGCACATGGTCGCCGCCATCCGGGGTGAGGCGCTGGCGTCGCTCGGGCGTTACAGCGAAGCGGCCGACGCCGTGCTCGAAGCCATGCAGGCGGCGGGCGTGCTCGAGGCCGACCTGCGCGAGCTGGTCCGGTGGTTGCTCAGCGCCGGGCGGTCTCCGGCGGAGATCGCGTCGGCGCTGACCGAAGCCGATCTCGTTGCCATGCTCGCCAGGATGCTGCGCCAGCCCCCGCCGCTGGCCGACCTCCTCATCGAAGGCGCGTGGGGGCGCTTCCCCGACCGCCTCGAGCCGCTCGCGGCGGCAGCGCGTATCGGGCCGGAGCTCCCCGTCGCCCGCGCGCTCCAGTGGTCGTGGCGGCTGCGTGCGCGCGGCCTGGCACATGCCTGCCCTCTCGTTGCGATCGCTGCCGGGCACGCAGACCCCGCCGTCAGGATCAGAGCCGGTGCAGCCGCCTTCGGCTCCTTCGGCGAACGGGACGTGATCGTCGGGATCGAGGACGCATTCGAGCTGCTCGACCCTGCGTCCCGCGAGGCGTCGCTCGCCGAGGTCGGCAGGCTGGCGCCGGGGCTGCCGGATCTGCTCGTGGGCAGCGGCGCCTGCGCGGGCGGCACGCCGGTGCCCGCGGGCAGCTGAGAGCCTGCTACTCCCCCGATGCGCCCGCCGCGGTCGTCGGGTCGGCGTCGGTCCCCGGCACCTCGACCCCGAGCTCGAGTTGCAGGTTGCGCAGGCCCTGCTGCATGAGCTGGGTGATCCGGGAGCGGCCGACGCCGAGCACGTCGGCGATCTCGGCCTTGGTCATGCCCTCCAAGAAGTGCAAGACGAGGACCTGGCGCTGGCGCTCGGTCAGCCGGCGCAGGGCCGCCTTCACCGACTCGATGGTCTCCGCGGTCTCCGCGTGCTCGGCCGGCGACGGGGTCGGCACGGCCGCGCCGAGCATGCGTCCTTCGGTCGCCTCGTTGCCCGTCACCAGCGGGGCGAGATGGGTGAGCACCGCAGCGTCGTCGTGGAGCTTGATCGCCTCGTTCAGCGGGACGCCGAGCTCCTGGGACATCTCCTTGATCGTGGGCGACCGGTGGAGGCGTGCGGTCAGGTCGTCACGCGTGACGTTGTAGATCTGCACCCGCGCCCGGAGCCGCTTGGGGAGGAAGTCCTCCCGGCGCAATTCGTCGAGGATCGCGCCCTGGATCCGCCTCGTGGCGTAGGTGGCGAACTTGAAACCTTCCGAGGCATCCCAACGCTCGACGGCGTCGATCAGACCGAAGCAGCCGAAGGAGTAGAGCTCCTCGAGCGACTCCATGGATCTCGCCCGCTGGGCGAACCGGCGAGCGACGATGGTGACCAACGGCGCGTAGAACGTCACCAACCTGTTTCGGACTTCGACGGAGCGATCCTCCCAGTACTCCGCCCACAGCGCCTCCGGCGTTGTTTCGTGCTCAATCGTCTGCACGCTGGATTCCCCCCTCGCGGAATCCATCGGCCCAACGAGCGTCATCAAGTTCCCCCTCTGATCGCGCGTCATCGCATTACCGATGATTCGATCTCCCCAGATGCGATATCGGGACCCCGCCGAGAAACTGAAGGCAACTCTGTGACAAGCGGCCCACAATCTCCCCCGCCGCGGTGCACGAGAGGCACCGGTCTTCTGAATTCACGGGCTCGGCGGGACGTAACTGACGGTGGAGCACGGAGGCTCCTCCTCCCGTCAGGGAGGGTCAACGTCACAGGAGGACACTCACATGTCAGGGCTGTACATCAACGACAACTCGACCGCCGTAGCGGCGTACAACAACTTGGACCAAACCAGCGACATGCTGGCTTCGGCCGTCAGCAAGCTTTCGTCCGGATTGCAGATCCAGACGGCAGCCGACGACCCGGCCGGCTACCTGGTGGGCCAGTACCTGCAGGAGGAGTCGAACGGTTACGGGCAAGCGATCAACAACGCCCAGGACGCCGTTTCGGTGCTCCAGACCGCGCAGGGCGCGCTCAACCAGGAAGCGTCGGTGCTCCAGACCATGAACACCTTGGCCACGGAAGCGGCCAACGGTGGTGTTCAGGACGCCTCGACGAGCGCAGCGGCCCAGGCTGAGTTCGCCTCGCTGCAGTCCGAGCTGGACCAGATCGCCAACAGCACCACCTACGGCACGACGCCGCTTCTCGGTGGTACCTACGCGGGCGAGACGTTCCAGGTCGGTCCGTACAACAACGCGAGCGACCAGGTGGTCGTCACCATCGCGGCCGCAACGTCGACCGCGCTCGGTGTCAACGCCATCGCCATCGGCACGGTGTCCGGCGCCGAGGCGGCCATGGACGCGATCCAGTCGGCCATCTCGACCGTCGCCAGCCAGGCGGCCAACGTCGGTGCCACGCAGAACCAGATTCAGGCACTCGCCTCGAACCTGAGCACGGCGCAGCAGAACATCGAGTCTGCGCACGCCAACCTGGTCGACGTCAACGTGGCGTCCGAAACCGCGACGTTCACGTCGGACCAGATCCTGGAGCAATCGGGCGTGGCCATCCTGGCCCAGGCGGAGCAGCTGCCGAGCCTGGCCCTCAAGCTCCTGCAGTAAGGCCTCCGCCTCCGCCGACCCTGGGCGGAGCACGAGGAAGGAGCGACACGGACCTTCGGGGCGGGCACCTGACGAGCCAAATCGGTTCGGGGTGCTCGCCCCCGAGTCCGCGCCAGACGCAGCACGGCCGGCACCACGAGGTGACGGCGGCACCAATCGAATACAACTCGCAGCACGACCCGACGAGACGCACACGCCGAGGAAGGAGAGGACACGATGGTCAACGGCCCGGTCAGTTTCTCCGGCCTGGTGTCCGGGTTGAACACCCAGTCGATCATCAACGCGGAGATGGCCGTCTACGAGCAGCCGCTCACGACGCTCCAGAACCAGCAGTCGACCATCAACACGCAGATCTCGTCGTACCAGACCATCAACTCGCAACTGCTGGCCCTCCAGCAGGCCGCCGACGCGCTCGCCACCCCCACCAGCTACGAGCAAGCGTTCTCGACCAGTTCGTCGAACCCGTCGGAGGCCACGGCGACGGTGACGTCGGGAACCCAGAGCGGCACCCTGACGTTCAACGTCGACCAGCTGGCCACCGGGTCGACCCAGATCTCGAGCGGGACCGTCGCCTCCCCCAACGACGTCGTGGCGTCGGGCAACCTCCTCGTCGCCTCCGGTGGCGCAGGGCTCGGCATCGCCTCCTTCGGCGCGGCGTCGGGCCTCGCCGCCGGCGCGCACACCATCACGGTGACGCAGTCGTCGTCGGGCGCCACGATCGGCGGGACCGTCCCCCTCGGGTCGTCGACGACGATCGACTCGTCGAACGACCAGCTCTCGGTCGTCGTCAACGGCGTGACCCAGACCCTCACCCTCGCGTCGGGGACCTACGACGCCCAGCAGCTCGCGCAGGCGGTGACTGCCGCGTCCGGCGGCACGTTGAACGCCACGGTGACGACGTCCGGCCTGCTGTCCGTGGCGACCACCCAACAAGGCTCTTCGGCGACACTGCAAGTGACCGGCGGATCGGCCGCCGCCACGCTGGGCCTCGCCGCGGGTGCCACGGTGAACGGCACCGACGGCGTGATCAACCTCGACGGCACCGCGACCACGGTCAGCGACATCGCCGGCTCGGGCACCACCGCCGTCACGCTGAACTCGGGCACCGGCGGCACGCTGCAGGTGCAGCTCTCGGGCGCGCTCAGCGCCGGCTCGATCACCGCCCAGAACGTCTCGGTCGGCAACGGATCGCTCAGCTCGGTCGTCGCCGCCATCAACGCGTCCGGCGTCGGCGTCACGGCCAACGCGCTCCAGGTGGGGACGAACCTCTACGCGCTGGAGCTGACGTCGAACAACACCGGCACCGGCGCGGCCACCACCATCAACGCCCAGGCGTTCGCCACCAGCAGCCTCGGCACGCTCAACACGACGACCGCGAGCCAGAACGCCATCGTCTCCATCGGCGGCCCGGGCGGGTACCAGATCGTCTCGGGCTCCAACCAGGTCACCGGGTTGCTGCCCGGCGTGACCGTCAACCTCGCGCAAGCGAGCTCCTCCCCCGTCACCATCACCGTCTCCCCCGACGGCACGCAGCTGGCGACGACGGTGCAGGCGCTCGTCACCGCGGCCAACCAGGTGCTGTCGACCATCTCGACCGACACCGCCTACAACGCGTCGACCAAGACTGCCGGCCCGCTCAACGGCAACGTCACCCTCAACGGCCTCGCGCAGCAGATCCTCGCCGCGGTCGGGACCGCCGTCGGCAATTCGGCTGCGGGCTCGGACGGCACGGCGGGTGAGTCGGCGGGACTCGCCATCACGTCGCAGGGCACCATCACCTTCAACCAGTCCGCCTTCGAGGCCGCCTACGCCAAGAACCCGACCGCGGTGCAGGCGATGTTCACCGAGGGCGGCACGTTCTCGCCCGCGTCGCCGTCCCTCGCCGGTGCGGCGACGGTCGCGGGCGCCACGGACGACACCACGCCGGGCAGTTACACGGTCACCGTGTCCCAGTCCGCCTCGCAGGCCGTCGACACCGGGTCGGCGACCTGGGCTGCGCCCACGACCGTGCTCGGGGCGTCGGAGACCTACACCGTGAGCAGCGGGTCGGACACCGCGACCTACGCCGCGGCCGCCGGGGAGAGCGTGGCGGACGTGATCAGCGGGTTGAACTCCGCGCTGGCCAGCGCCGGCATCGGCGCCTCTGCCGCGCTCGTCGGCTCCGCCGGCTCGTACCAGGTCCAACTGACGTCGGCGAACTACGGCTCGGCCGCCACCTTCACCGTCGGCGCCTCGGGGGCCGACCAGCTCGGCCTCACCACCTCGGGCACGACCTTCACGGGCGTCGACGTGGCGGGCACGATCGACGGGGTCACGGCGACCGGGTTCGGGCAGGACCTCAGCCTGCTCTCGAGCGGCGATCCCGCCAACGGGCTCGTCGTCGCCGTCAGCGCAACGGGGATCTCGACGCCGACCACGCTCGGCACCATCAATTACGCACCGGGCTTCGCCCAGGGCCTCGGGCACCTCGCCAAGATGTCGTCGCTCGCGCCGAACGGACTGATCCCCGAGACGATCACGGGGCTGCAGGGCACGTTGAGCGAGGTCACGAGCGAGATCAGCATGCAACAGCAACTCGTGGCCACGCAGCAGGCCGCCCTCACCCAGGAGTTCGCCAACCTCGAGCAGACCCTGGCCAAGCTCCAGGCGACGAGCACCTTCTTGAACGCGCAGAGCGGCACCTCCTCGTCGAGCTCGTCCTCGTCCCTCGGTTCGAGCTCGACCAACTCGTCGTCGAGCTCCGGTTCGAGCTCGAGCTCGGGTTAGGCGGACGCGATGAGCACCACGCAGGACACCGGCCAGCACGCCGCGTCGAGGTACCAGAGCCAGGCCGTGCAGACCGCGCCCGGCCCGCAACTGCTCGTCATGCTCTTCGACCGGCTGGCGGCGGACATCGAGATCGCCGAGCGCGCCCTCGCCGACAACGACCTCCACGCCACCAACGAGCGGCTGCAGCACGCCCAGCAGATCGTGCGGGTCCTGCGCCACAGCCTCCAGCCCGACGGGTTCGAAGGCGGGCAGAACCTGCTCGGCCTCTACGAGCTCCTCCTCACCGAGCTGCTCGACGCCAACCTCACGAAGGACCTCTCCAAGATCCAGCGCTGCGGCCAGATCGTCGCGCCACTGCGCGAAGCCTGGCGGCGCGCCGTCGCCGTCCCGGGAACTGCCGATGTCCGAGCACAGCTGGACTGAGTATCTCGCGGCAGCCTCGGAGCACCTGGCGGCCAGCCGGCGCGCCGTGGAGCAGGGCGCGGCGTCGCCCGACCCGCCCGCGCACCCGGCCGGGCCGCTGCCCGAGGAATTGGCGAGCCAAGCCCAGCGCCTGGCCGACGCGTTCGACCAGCTGGCGCTGGAGGTGGCCACGCGCATGACGGACATCGAGCTGCATCTCGGGCCGCGGCGGGTCGACGTGCCGGCGGGCCCGTACTACGTCGACCAGATGGCGTGATTCCGAGACCCCCTGAACTTTCCGGGCCGAGGGTCCGTTAAAGACGACGGAGCACGGACTGCTCGACGTTCGGCCAGGACGGCCGGCCAACTCTGCTCAGGTCGAGGAGTCCGAAGAGTGACCGACGCCGCCGAATCGATCGGGATCCTGCAGTTCGCGCTGGATTCCGTCGTCAATCAGCAGCAGGCAATCGCCAACAACATCGCCAACGAGAACACGCCCAATTTCCAGGCCGACCAGGTGACGTTCCAGTCGTCTTTGGCCCAGGCGCTGGCCGACGGCGGCGTGGCGAGCTCCCAGACCCTCCCCGAGGGGCTCCCGTCCGGCACGAACGGGAACAACGTCTCCCTCCCCACGGAGATGACCCTCATGCAGGAGAACGACCTCGAGAACCAGACCGTCGTCAATTCCATCGACGGCCAGTTCGCCGTGCTCTCGGACGCGATCACCGGCTAGGAGGACCTATGTGGGAAGCGATTGACATCGCCGGTTCCGGCGCCTCGGTCGACCAGACCTGGATCGACACCATCGGCGGGAACGTGGCCAACATGCAGGACGGGGTGACACCGGGCCAGCCCGTCTACCAGGCGCAGTACGTCGACGCCGGCGCTTCGGTCGAGCCGGACGGGAGCGGCGACGGGGTGAAGGTCGACTCCATCGACGTCGGCCCCGCGCAGGGACAGGACGAATACGACCCGAACAACCCGGTCGCCAACGCCAGTGGGGAAGTCGAGTACCCGGTGGTGGACCTCGGCCAGGAGATGACCGACCTCATCCAGTCGCAGACGTCGTACCAGGCGAACTCGGCTGTGATGTCGCACGCCACCGACGCGTACCAGTCGATCCTGAGCATCAAGGCCTGACATGGTCATCCCCGCCATCCCCGCCATCCCGAGCGTCGGCTCGGCCGAGTCCGCCGGTGCCGCACAGGCGGCGTCGTCGGCCTCCGGCGCCGGCGCTGCGACCGGCGCATCGGGCGCGTCGGGCGCCTCCGCGTCGTCGGGCGCCTCGGGCTCGTCGTTCTCCGACATGCTGGGGAACGCGATCGACTCGCTCGACGCGTCGCAGCAGTCGGCCACCAACCTCTCGCTCCAGGCGGCAGCGGGCAACGCCAACATCGCGGACGTGACCGTCGCCTCCACCGAAGCCGACCTCGAGACCCAGCTCGTGACCACGGTCCGCGACAAGGCGGTTGACGCCTTCAACTCGATCATGGACATGCAGGCGTAGCCATGGCGATGTTGCCCTTCAACCGCGACTCGTTCTCCTCGGCCCGGGGCCGGGTGGGCACGGTGCTGGCGGACTTCACCACCGGACAGAAGGTCATGGTCAGCCTCGTCGTGGTGGCGGCCGTCGTGGGCGGCGTGATCTTCATGCGCACCGAGTCCAAGCCGAACTACCAGCCGCTGTTCACGAACCTCCAGACGGCCGACGCCGGCGCCATCACGCAACAGCTCACCAGTTCGAAGGTCCCCTACCAGCTGGCCAACGGGGGGACGACCATCCTGGTGCCGGCGAACGACGTCGACCAGGAGCGCGTCGCCCTGGCCGAGCAGGGGCTGCCGCAGTCGGGCAACGTCGGCTTCTCCAACCTCGAGAAGAGCGGCGTCACGACGTCGGACTTCGTGCAGCAGGTCGAGTACCAGCAGGCACTCGAGGGACAGCTCGAGCAGACGATCGAGTCGATCCAGGGCGTGCAGTCCGCGCAGGTGAACCTGGTGGTGCCCCAGCAGAGCGATTTCGCCATCGGCACCTCGCAGCCGACGACCGCGTCGATCCTCGTCGACCTGACGCCCGGCACCGTCCTCTCCTCGGGGCAGGTCCAAGCAATCGTCCACCTGGCTGCCTCGTCGGTCCCGGGGCTCTCCGCGTCGAGCGTCACGGTCGCCGACAACCACGGCGACGTCCTGACGGCGCCCGGGGACGCCGACGGAGAGTCGGGCGCCTCCGACTCGCAGCAGACCGCGTCCTACGACAACAACCTCGCCACGTCGCTGACAGGGATGCTCAACCGCGTCGTCGGGCCGAACAACTCGGCCGTGCAGGTGAACGCCGTCCTCGACTTCAACCAGACGCAGACGACCACCAACGGGCTCCAGACCAACGCGGCAGGCCAACCCGTGACCGCCCAGACGGGCAACACGACGTCCAACAGCACCTACACCGGGAGCGGCACGCCCCCCTCGGGCGTCCTCGGGTCGAGCGCGCCCACGGTGACCTCGAACGGCAACGGCACTTACACGAGCACGAGCTCGCAGGTCACCAACGCCGTCGGCCAGGTGACCCAGACGGTCAAGCAGGCGCCGGGCCAGGTGCAAAAGACCTCCGTAGCGGTGCTGCTCAACTCATCGGCCGCGAAGAAGGTGCCGGACAGCACGATCCGCTCGCTCGTCGTGGCCGCCGCCGGCCTCAATCTCAACGGCGGCGACCAGCTCGTCGTGTCGTCGCTCCCCTTCGCCGCGACGAAGAACACGAAGAACGCCGCCGCGGTGGCCGGCGGCTCCCAGAGCATGGACCGCATCGCCGAGGTGGGCGGGCTGCTCCTCCTCATCGCGGCGCTGGTCGCCATCACCTTGTGGGCGTCGCGCCGGCGGCGTCCGCTCTACCAAGAGATCTCGCTCGACGCGCTCCCGATGCCGGCCGCCGTGCCACTCGACGCAGGGATCGAGGAGGAGCGCAACCCGACCGGTGAGCTCCCCGTGGTGGGCCAGGCGGCATCGCTCTCCTTCGGTCCCGAGGCGGTGCTGGCACAGGTGAACGACTTCGTCACGGACCGGCCCGCCGAAGCGGCGGCGCTGCTGCGGCAATGGGCGAGCGACCGCGGCGAAGCAGCGGCTCCACCGAAGGCCCTCCCGGTATGAACAACCCTGCGTTGACGACCCTGGAGGCGGCGGAGGCGGCCGAGGCCGCGACTGACGAAGCCGGCGCCCCGGCCGGGACGGTCGCGAGCGTGCACGGACCCGGCTCGGGCGCCGCGTCCGGCGCCGCCCCGGGCGAAGACGCCGTCGTCCTCTCGAACCGCCAGAAGGTGGCCGTCGTCCTGGCCCAGCTGGGTCCCAAGCGCGCCACACCGATCCTGCGGGAGATGGCGGACCCCGATGCCATCGAGCTGACGACCGAGATCGCCAACCTGCCCGCGCTCGACACCGACACCGTCATTGAGGTGATGGGCGAGTTCGTCGACCGCGTGCGCGGCACGTCGCTCGTGAGCCAGGGCGGCCTGGAAATGGCGCGCCAGTTCCTCAACGAGCGGCTGGGTAAGGCGCGGGCCGACGAGGTCCTCGACCAGATGGAGTCCAAGCTCGCGGTCGGGCCGCTCGCCGTCCTGGCGACGGCGGACCCCCGGCGCGTGGTCGGGGTGCTGGCCGAGCAGCAACCCCAGACGGTTGCGGTGCTCCTGGCCCACATGCGCCCCGAGGACGCGGCCCGGATCATGGGCGCCCTCCCGCCTGAGTTCCGGATCAAGGTGGCGCGCCGCATCGCGCAGCTCGACCGGGTGGACCCGGCCGCCGTCCGGCAGACGACGACGCTCATCGAGGCGAAGCTGCGGAGCCTGCACACCCTCGGTTCGACCAGCAGCGTCGGCGGCGCCTCCGCCATCGCGGAGATCCTGAGCCACGCCGACCGCAACACCGAACGGCAGATCCTCGGGCAGCTCGAGGAGGTCGACACCGACCTGGCCGAGAAGATCCGCGCCAACCTCTTCACGTTCGAGGACGTCGTGGCGCTCGACGACCGCTCTCTCCAGCAGATCTTGCGCAAGGTGCAGCCCACCACGCTGGCGGTGGCCCTCAAGGGCGCGCACCTCGAAGACGCCGCGCTGGCGCGCATCCGCCAGAACCTGACCGAACGGGCGTCCCAGTCGCTCGACGAAGAGCTCGAGGTGCTGGGCACCGTCCGGACGTCGCAGGTCGACGACGCACAGGCCGAGGTGGTCCGGGCCGCCCGCGAGCTCGACGAAGAAGGCGTGATCGTGATCGCCCGCGACGACGAGGTAATCCGGTGAGTGCCGGCTTGTCGGTGCGCCGCCGCCCGAGCGACCCGGGCGTGCCGATCGAGTACGCCGTGCTCTCGCACGCCTCGGAGGCCGGCGACGGCGCCGAGGCCGCGCGCGACGCCGGCTTCCAAGCCGGCTTTGCCGAGGGGCTCGAGGCGGCGCGCACCCAGGCGGCAGAAGCGGCGCGCCACGACCGCGCGTCGGTGCAACAGGCGCTCGGTGCACTGGCGGACGCCAGCGGCGCGGCCGCCGCCACCTTCGCCGAGCGGCGGGGCGAGCTCGAGCACTCGGTCACCGCGTTCGCCTTCGAACTGGTCGAGACACTCGTCGGGCGTGAGCTCGCCCTGGCCACCGAGCCCGGCCGCGACGCCGTGGCTCGTGCGCTCGCCGCCGACGACACCGGCCTGCCGGCCACGGTGCGCCTGCATCCCGACGACACCGAGGCGCTCCGCGGGGTGGACGAGGACGCACTCGCCGGATCCCGCGAGCTCACCATCGTCGCCGACGCGTCGGTCGCGCCGGGCGGCGCGCTGGTGCAGATCGGCGGCTCGACGATCGACAGCCAGCTCTCCACCGCATTGCAGCGCGTGCGCGACGTCCTGCTCGGCCCGGACGGCGAGGACCGGGGCGACGGACCAGATGGGGACGCATCGTGATCGACGTGCTCGACGAGCTCGCGGCGTCCGCCCACGGTGCGGCGCGCCCGCTCCGCTACGGTCGCGTCGACCAGGTCGTGGGGATGTCCATCGAGATCGCAGGGCTTCCGGCCGCGGTCGGTGACGGCGTCGAACTGCTCCTCTACGACGGCCCGCTCGAAGCCGAGGTGGTCGCGCTGCGCAACGGGCGCGCCGTCTGCGTGGCGCTCGGCGAGACGACCGGGCTGCGGGCCGGCACACCGGCCACCCTCTACGGGCGCCCCATCACCTTGCGGGTGAACGAGC
>DATJTU010000188.1:0-16551 GCA_035503015.1 Acidimicrobiales bacterium
ACCGAGGTCCTCGAGATCGAGGAACACACACATGCCGGGCACCTCTACGGGGGCGGCTGGGCCGGTTTCGAGTCCGAGCGGGCCACGGCGCGCGCCCACGCGTCCGAGGCCTACGCGCTCTACGAATCGCAGCGTGCGGACTTGCGACAGCGGGCCCAACGCGAGCGCCAGTGGGCGACCACGGGCGTGGCGCGTGAGAAGCACCGTCCGCGCGACAACGACAAGACCCAACGCGACTTCCGCATCGAGCGCACGGAGAACCTCGCGGGACGCGCCCGGCGCACCCAGCGGGCCCTGGACGCGCTGGAGCCAGTGGCGAAGCCGTGGGAAGGCTGGGACCTCCGGTTTTCCATCAACGAGGCCGGCCGCTCCGGCGACGTCGTCGTCCGTCTGGAGGATGCGGTCGTCGGCCGCGGCGACTTCGTCCTCGGTCCGTTCACCTTGGACATCGCGTGGGCTGAACGCATCGCGCTCGTCGGTCCCAACGGGTCGGGCAAGACGACGCTGGTCGACGCCGTCCTGGGCCGGATCCCTCTCCGCGCCGGTACGCGCCGCATGGGTCCCGGCGTCGTCGTCGGCGAGCTCGCACAGGACCGCCGGCTCTTGCGCGACGGTGCCGCGTTGGCCACCTCCTTCGCTCGCCTCACCGGGTTGCCGACGAGCCAGGCGCGCAGTCAGCTGGCCAAGTTCGGGCTCGACGCCGACACGGTGCAGCGTCCCCCGTCCACGCTGTCGCCGGGCGAGCGCACCCGAGCCGAACTCGCCGCGTTCGCGGCGCTGGGGGTCAACCTCTTGGTGCTCGACGAACCGACCAACCACCTCGACCTCCCCGCCATCGAGCAATTGGAGGCCGCGCTGAGCACGTACCGCGGCACGCTCGTGTTGGTCTCGCACGACCGGCGACTCCTCGAGACCGTCACCGTCACCCGCCAGATCCTGCTTCCCGGCGACGGCGTGCACGAGCGCGGGCTCCGCTCGGTGACCACGTAGGCCGCCACCCCTGTGACATCACCGCATGGGCGGCTCACCCGTGCCATGTGCGCAACCGCAGAACTATGGTGACGCCACCGAGAGCGGGTCGGAGTGCGGGAGGACCTCACATGTGTGGTCGTCGACACGGTGTGCCATCTCCCCACGCGCGCGTCGACTGTACGGTGCCATGAGCGGCTCGCCGGACTTTCGGAGCCTCTTCGAGTCCGCACCGGGCCTCTACCTCGTGCTCGATCGGGCGCTGTGCATCGTGGCGGCCAGTGACGCCTATTTGCTGGCGACGAACACCGATCGGGACGAGATCGTCGGCCGGCCCGTCTTCGACGTGTTCCCGGACAACCCCGACGACCCAGAAGCCGAGGGCGTGCGCAATCTCCACGCGTCCCTCGCACGCGTCGCTCGCGACGGCATCGGCGACGCCATGTCGGTGCAGAAGTACGACATCCCGGCTTCCGACGGCTCCGGCGCGTTCGAGGAGCGGTTCTGGAGCCCGTACAACTCGCCCGTGCTCGCATCCGACGGGTCCGTCGCTTACGTGATCCACCAGGTGCAGGACGTGACCGACTTCGTCGTGCTCCAGCGCGGTGCGCTGGACGGGCACGCCTCGGATCGTGACCGCCGCATCGACGAGATGGAGGCCGAAGTCGTCCGCCGCGCCCGTCAGGTCGCCGAGTCCGGCCGCGCGCTCAAGGAAGCCAACGAGGAGTTGACTGTCCTCTACGCCCGCTCGCGGGAGCTCGACCAGGTGAAGACCCAGTTCTTCTCGAACGTCAGTCACGAGCTGCGCACGCCCCTCTCGCTCATCCTCGGACCGGCCGAGCGGGTCCTGAGCGAGCTCGAGCCGGACGACCCTCGCCACCGCGACATCGCCACCGTGCTCCGCAACGCGCGCACTCTCTTGGGACTCGTGAACGACCTGCTCGATGCGTCCAGGCTCGAGTCGGGCAAGCTCGAGCTCCGCTACAGCGAGACGGATCTGGGGCACCTCGTGCGCCTGGTCGCCAACAACTTCGAGACGCTGGCCGCCGACCGGGCGGTGCGCTTCGTCGTGCGAACGCCTGACGACGGCATGGCGGCCGAGCTCGATACGTTGCGGGTACAGCAGATCCTCTTGAACCTGCTCGCCAACGCGTTCAAGTTCACTCCCGACGAGGGAACGGTGCGCGTGGAGCTGCATGCGTCCAGCCCGGACGGCGCGGCGCGGGTGGAGGTCGCGGACAGCGGGCCGGGCATCGCGACCGGCAACCGCGACGAAGTGTTCGAGCGCTTCCACCAGCTCGACGGAGAGGGAAGCCGCAAACCTCCGGGCACCGGTCTCGGACTGCACATCGCGCGCGAGCTGGTGACGATGCATGGCGGCAGCATCGGCATCGACGACGCCCCCGAAGGCGGCGCGCTGTTCGTCGTCGAGCTGCCCCTGATGGCGCCACCGGGGACGGCGGTGCACGTCAAAGAGCTCGGCCCCGACGACCGGGGGTCGCCCGCGTGGGCGGCCATGGCCCAGACCGCCCGCATCGCGCAGACGACCCGGACCGACGACACCGCCCCGCCGCTCGCCGCGACCACCCGGGACCCGAGCCCGGCGCCCGCCGACGCCGGGCTCGGGGACGCCGCAGCGGACGCCCCCCTCGTCCTGGTCGTCGAGGACAACCCCGACATGAACCGGTTCGTCTGCGAGGCGCTTGCGGGGTCGTGGCGCGTCCGGGCCGCGTTCGACGGACGGGAAGGCGTCGAGCTGGCGCGATCGCTCCGGCCGGATCTGATCGTCTGCGACTTCATGATGCCCGAGATGAGCGGTGAGGAGCTCGTGCGAGCCGTACGCGCCGACCAGCACGTCGGGGCGACGCCCATCCTGATCCTCACAGCACGCAACGACTCCTCGGCCCGCATTGACGTGCTGCGCGAGGGCGCGAACGACTACCTCCTCAAGCCCTTCTTCCAGCCCGAACTGCGGGCACGGGTGGACAATCTCATCAAAGTGCGTCAGGCCGAGCGCCAGCTCCAGGCGCTCGCCATGGCGAACGAGCGAGACCGCATCGCTCGCGACCTGCACGACCTCGTGATCCAGCGGGTCTTCGGGGCAGGGATGCGCCTCAGCTCCATGCTCCCGGCGGTGGCACCCGACACCGCGACGCGGCTCCGCCAGGTCGTCGCCGAGCTCGACAGCGTCATCAGCGACATCCGCACGACCGTCTTCGACCTGCAGGCGGCGCCGGTGGCCGCCGACGGGGTGCGGGCCCGGGTCCTGGGTCTGGCGGCCGATGCCGGGGAGCGCCTGGCGTTCCAGCCGCGGGTCTCCTTCGAGGGGCCGATCGACACCCTGGTCGACCCCGACACGGCCGAGCAACTGCTGGCGGTGCTGCGCGAGTCGCTCTCCAACGTGGTGCGCCACGCGCACGCAGCCTCGGTCTCCGTCGCCGTGAGCGTCACCGCGGGCGGCGAACTGGTCCTCGTGGTCTCCGACGACGGCACCGGGGTCGAGCCCGGGCACCCGGTCGGCTTCGGGCTGCGGAACATGGCCGCACGGGCGACGTCGCTCGGCGGCGCCTTCGAGGTCAGGTCCGGCGACGGGCGGGGCACCGTCGCCGAGTGGCGGATCCCACTGGCGGGGAGCCCCGGGGGCCTCTGAGACAGCCGTCGCCGGCCACGCACCAAGTCCGAGGTTCACGGCACCGCGATCGCAACCGCGCTGCGCCAGCACGTCACCTTTCGAGGGAGAAGCTGGCATCGTTGCGTTGTCGAGGGGTGGACACCGGAGGCAGCGTTACCGGGTGGAGAGGCACTGCACCTTTGGGTGCGGCGTTTTGGGGGTATGGCTATGCCGATGAAGAAGACGCTGCGGGAGGCAGAGGGCCGGGTGGCACGCCTCGTCGCCCGCACCAACCGCTCGCACGGCGGCGGCGCGTGGTCCTACGAGCTCACGAGCGACGTGGACAACATCGAGGTCGTCTCGGTGGCCGGCCGTCAGATCCTGCGCATCCACCCCTGCTGGCTGCGCTACGTCGTGGCCCAGGGTGACTTCAAGTCCTGCATCGCCGACGAGATCGAGGCGTGGTACCTCCTGCAGCGCGTGACGGCAGAGGTCGCCACCGTCGCCTGAGCGACTGTCTCAACTGAGTCGCCTGAGCGACTGTCTCAACTGAAGCGATCGGCGAGCGCGGCGCGGGCCGCCCAGACGCCGCACATGCCGTGCACCCCGCCGCCCGGCGGCGTCGACGCCGAGCAGAGATACACGCCGTCGACGGGCGTCCGGTAGGGGTTCCACCGCGGGACAGGGCGGAAGATGGTCTGGCGCAACGTCGCCGCGCCGCCGTTGATGTCCCCACCGAGCAGGTTCGGGTTGTGCGATGCCGCGTGCGCGGCCGTGCGCACGCTCCGGGCCAGCACCCGGTCCCGGAAGCCGGGCGCGAACCGTTCGATCTGCGCTTCCATGCGCTCGCTCATGTCGACGCCCGATCCGTTCGGCACGTGGCAGTAGGCCCACAGCGTCTGCTGGCCCTCGGGCGCACGGCTGGCGTCGACCACGCCCGGCTGGGCGACGAGGACGAAGGGCTGCTCGGCGTGGCGGCCGCTCGCGACGGCTGCCTCGGCCCGGGCGACCTCCTCGAAGGTGCCACCGACGTGCACGGTGACCGTGCGGCGGCACGCCTCTGCCGACCACGGCACCGGCCCGTCGAGTGCCCAGTCGACCTTGCACACACCGGGTCCGGGCCGGAAGCGGCTCCACGGCCGGGCGGCCCGCCACGACAGCTCGGGCCCGGCCAGCGCGACGAATTGGCGCGGGGACACGTCCAGGAGGACCGCGCGCGCCGGTGGGAGCTCAGCCAGGGTGGCGACGGAGTGCCCCGTGTGCACGGTGGCGCCGAGCCGGCGCAACTCGGCGGCCAGGCCGGTGCCGATCGCAGCGCTCCCGCCTTCGACGACCGGCCAGCCCACGCCGTGGCCGAGCGCGGCGAGCAACAACCCGAACGCGGCGGTGAGCGGCGCCGACAGCGGCTGCATCGAGTGCGCCGACGCGCCGGCGATCAGGGCGCGTGCGGCGTCGGTCGTGAAATGCCGCGTGACGCTGCGCGCCGACTGCGTGCCGACCAGAGCGAAGCGAGCAAGCGCGAGCGGGTCGCGCGGGACGCCGCGCATCGGGCTCAAGACGTAGGGCACGATCCGGTCCAGCCACTGCACGAGGGGATCCATCAGGTGCCGATAGGCCCCGGCATCGCCCCCGAGATGTGACGCGGTGTCTTCCACGTCCCGGTAGAGGGCAGCGGCCCGGCTGCCGCCGAGCGGCTGCGCGTACGCGATCGCGGGCTGGCGCGCCACGATGCCGAGCGCCCGCAGGTCGAGGGTCCGGAAGAACGGTGAGGCGAGCAGCGACGGATGGACGGCCGAGCAGACGTCGTGGCGGAAACCGGGCAACGTGAGCTCCTCGGTGCGGGTGCCACCGCCCACGGTCGCGGCTCCCTCGAAGACTTCGACGGCATGCCCGGCCTGGGCGAGGGTGAGTGCGGCGGCGAGGCCGTTCGGCCCGGCGCCCACCACGACCGCATCCGTGCGCTGCACGGAGCCGACGTTACCGATCGTCGCGCTCCCCCAGCTGCCGGGCTTGCACGCCGCTGGACGAGCCCGGCACGGAGTCAATAGCTTTCGCCACGGCCGCGTCAGGAGCGGCCACACCACCAAGGGGGTCGCATGGCCGACGTGCAGGGAACCTGTGAGGCGCGCTTCGACGCAGTGCGCCGGACACTGGCCGATCAGCTCGAGACGGGCGCCGACCTCGGCGCGTCCGTTGCCGTGTTCCTCCACGGCGATCCCGTCGTCGACATCTGGGGCGGCTGGGCCGACGCCGAGAGAACGCGGCCCTGGGAGCGCGACACCATCACCAACGTGTGGTCGACCACCAAGACGATGACCTTCCTCGTGGCGCTCATGTTGTCCGACCGCGGATTGCTCGACTTCCATGCCCCCGTCGCCACGTACTGGCCCGAGTTCGCCGCCAACGGCAAGGAGGCGATCGAGGTACGCCACGTCATGGGCCACACCGCGGGGCTGAGCGGGTGGGACGAGCCACTGGTCGCCGAGGACCTGGCGAACTGGGACAAGTGCACCAGCGCGCTGGCCGCACAAGCCCCGTGGTGGGAGCCCGGTACCGCGTCGGGCTATCACGCGGTCACCCAGGGCTACCTCATCGGCGAAATCGTGCGTCGCATCACCGGCGAGTCGATCGGTGCCTTCTTCGCCCGGGAGGTGGCCAAGCCGCTCGAGGCCGACTTCTTCATCGGATTGCCCGCCAGCGAGGACCACCGGGTGTCGAACGTGATCCCGCCGCCGCCCATCGTGCCCGCGGAGCTCGAGGGCAACATCTCCGAGCTGATGGTGAAGACCTTCCTCAACCCGCCGCTCGATGCGTCGATGGCGCATCACGAGTGGTGGCGCCGCGCCGAGATCCCCGCTGCCAACGGCCAGGGCAACGCGCGCTCGGTGGCCGCCGTCCAGTCCGTCGTCGCCGGCCGGGGCGAGGCGCGCGGCGTCCGGCTGTTGAGTGCGGCCGGCACCGACCCCATCTTCGAGGTGCAGGCGGACGGGATCGACAAGGTGCTCTGCGTCCCCGAACGCATGGGCATGGGCTACGGCTTGAGCAACCCGCCCCAGCTGCCGCTCGGGCCCCGGGCCTGTTACTGGGGCGGCTACGGCGGTTCGCTCATCGTCGTGGACCAGGACGCAGCGCTGGCCGTTTGCTACGCCATGAACCGGATGGAGGTTGGTGTCGTGGGCGACGCGCGTGGGGCCAGCATCCTGGCGGCCACCATGGCAGGGCTCGCCGCTTAGGGCACGACCGCCTCGGCTTCGACCTCCACCTTCCAGGCGGGGTCCAGCAGTCCCGCCACCACCACCATGGTCGCGGCGGGCCGCACAGTGCCGAACAGCTCGCCGTGCACCGCGCCCACGACCTCGGCGTCCGACGCCGCGGTGAGGTACATGCGCGTCCGCACGACGTGCTCGAGGGTCGCGCCCGCCTCTTCCAACGCAGTGGCGATGATCTCGAAGCACCGCCGGGCTTGTGCCCCCGCGCCCTCGGGGCACCCTCCGCCGGGCAGCACCGGCGCCGTGCCCGCCACGATCACCCGCTCTCCCACCCGCACGGCCCGGCTGAACCCGATCGTCTCCTCGAACGGCGACGCGGACGCAACTCGGTGGCGCTGTGCGGCCATGGCGCATCCTCCCACCTCGCCGGGTAATCCGGAGGCACCCGCCGGTACGATTGCGCGATCACGGGCCGACGACGTCTTCTGCAGGTGGTTCGCGCCGCATCGCTCGCCCTCGTGGTGGG
The DNA here is from genome assembly GCA_035503015.1 of Acidimicrobiales bacterium. GTDB lineage: Bacteria > Actinomycetota > Acidimicrobiia > Acidimicrobiales > RAAP-2 > Bog-473. The sequence goes on from DATJTU010000188.1 coordinate 7,316, forward strand.
CGCGGTGGTGGCGCTGGCCGTCGGATGGGGATCCGACGCGTCCGCACCGGGTTCACCGCGCGCCAAGGCCCCGGCGCCGAGCGCCTCGACGAGCGCTCCGGCCTCGGACACCGGCGCGGCCACCCCGGCCCCCGGGACGACGCTCACCGCGAAGCTGAGCGCACCGATCCCCGGCTACCCGGCGCCCGGCTGGCCGTCCAATACGACAGTGCCGGCCACCTACTACGGGTACCCCTCCATCCTGCCGGTGATCGCGTCCCAGCCGGGCTGGCTCGAGGTCCGGTTGGCCCAGCGGCCGAACGGGTCGACGACGTGGGTGCAGCAGAGCGACGTCACAGTCGGCGACACGCCGTACGAGATCGTCGTCAATCTCACCACGATGCACCTGTCGGTCTACGACGACGGGGTCGAGACCCTCGACTTCCCAGCCGGCATCGGCGCGCCCGACGATCCGACCCCGCCGGGCACATTCTTCGTCTTCGCCACGGTGCCGCCGCCCGACGCGAGCTACGGGCCGTTCGTGCTGGCGACCTCGGACCATTCCGACACGATCGTCGACTGGGAGGACTCGGGCGACGCCATCATCGGCATCCACGGGCCGATCACGTCCTACGACGACTCCCTGATCGGCAACACGGGTGCGGCTATCTCCCACGGCTGCATCAGGCTCCACGACGCCGACCTGTCCCAGCTGGCGTCGATCCCTGCCGGCACCCCCTTGGTCATCGCCAGCTGACCGGGCGGCCTCGCCTGTCACATCGCGCGGCGCCGGCGGGTCTACCCGTGTGGGACCCTGCGAGAGGAGCCGAACCATGCAAGAGAGCGACTGGCTGGCAGGACGCTTCGAGGAGCACCGCCCGCACCTCCGCGCCGTCGCGTACCGCATGCTGGGGTCGCTGAGCGAGGCCGACGACGCCGTCCAGGAGGCATGGCTCCGCTTCAGCCGTTCCGACACGAGCGACGTCGGCAACCTCGGTGGCTGGCTCACGACAGTTGTCTCCCGCGTCTCGCTCAACATGCTCCGCGGCCGGCGCACCCGGCGCGAGGAGCCGCTGGCGGGCACATGCCCGACCCGATCGTGGACCGGCCCGACGCCACGAGCCCCGAGCACGAGGCACTGTTGGCCGATTCGGTCGGCGTCGCGCTCCTGGTCGTGCTCGACACGCTGACGCCGCCCGAGCGCCTCGCCTTCGTGCTGCACGACATCTTCGCGGTCCCCTTCGACGAGATCGCGCCGATCGTCGAGCGCACGCCCGAGGCAGCGCGTCAGCTGGCGAGCCGCGCCCGGCGCCGCGTCCAGGGCGAGGCCACGGTGCCCGACACCGACCTCGGCCGCCAACGCGAGGTGGTCGACGCCTTCATGGCGGCGGCGCGCGACGGTGACTTCGAGGCGTTGATGAACGTGCTCGATCCCGACATCGTGGTGCGCGCCGACGAGGGTGCGCTGCCCGCAGGCGCGTTGCGCGTCGTCCGGGGGGCCGAGGCGGTCGCCCGCTCGGCGGTCGGCTTCGCCAGCCTCGGCCTGCTGCAGCGGCCCGCCGTCGTCAACGGCGTCGCCGGCGCAGTGGCGATGCGTGACGGCGAGGTCTTCTCCATCGGGGCCTTCACGGTCCGGGGCGGCAAGATCGTCGCCATCGACTTCCTGGCCGATCCGGCCCGCCTGCGCGAGCTCGACCTGACCGTGCTCGGGAGCTGATCGGGACCGGCGCTACACGCCCCAGCCGTCGAGGATGTCGCGCGCCCGGGCGAAGGCGGCCCGCGCCTCGGGCACGTCCGCGCTCACCAGCCCCTGCCAGCCGTGCACCATGCCGGGCCATGACTCGGTGATCACGTCGACGCCCGACGCCGTCGCCGCCACGGCCAGGCCGACGACGCCGCCGGCGAGGGTGTCGTGCTCGGCGACGGGCAGGTACAGCGGTGGGAGTCCCCGCAGGTCGGCGTAGCGCGGCGAGAGGCGCGGGTCGTCCAGCGCGAGGGTCCCGCCGGCGTAGTCGCGCCCCCGGTTGCGCACCCATTCGGCGGTCAGGAAGGGATCGCGGCCCTGCCCCGCGCGCGTGCCCGGCTCGCTGACCGAGAGGTCGAACCAGCCCGAGACCGACACGAAGCCCGCCGGCAGCGCGATCGTGTCGTCTCGCGCCGAGATGAGCGTCCCGAGGCCGAGCAGACCGCCGCAGGAGTCGCCGCTCACCACGAGATGGGCCGGATCGACCGACTGGCCGGCCACGAGCTCACGGTAGGCGCCAAGACAGTCGTCGTGCGCGGCGGGGAACGCGTGCTCGGGTGCGAGGCGGTAGTCGGGCATCACGACCCTCGCCCCGAGGTGCTCCGCCAGCAATGCGCCGAAGAAGTGGTAGTCGTCGAGGGGACACGAGACGAGCGCTCCCCCGTGGCAGTGGAAGACCACGCGCGCTGGCGGCACCGCACGGGCGTCCTCGTACCAGGCGCAGCGCACCCCGCCGAGCTCGGTCTCGGTCACGGTGATGTGCGGCGGGACGGGGTGGCCGTGGAAGGGGGCCATCGTGGCCCGCACGGCGCGGTAGTCGGCCGACGGGTCGGCGAAGTCACCCGGGATGAGCGCGAGGACGTCGGCGAATTGCCTGCTGGTCACGATCGAGCTCTCCGACCGGCGTCGGCCGGCCTCAGGCCAGCTCGTAGTCGGCGAGGTCGGGCTCGTGCGTGCGCGACCAGTACGAATGGAGGTCGAAGGGCCAGTTCTGGGTGACCCGGCCACGCGCGTTGCGGTACCAGGTAGGGACGTCGGCCACGCCCCAGACCATCGTCGCGTTGCCATCCTCCATCTCGTGCCCGTAGCGCTCGTAGACGTCGCGCCGGCACGACATCGAGCGGTGCCCCGACTCGATGAGGCGGCCGATCGCCTCGACTGCGTAGCGGACCTGGCACTCCACCATGATGAGAATGCTGCCGTTGATGACGAGGTTCGTGTTGGGCCCGTAGAGCATGAAGAAGTTCGGGAACCCCGGCACGGTGATGCCCAGGTACGCCTGCGCATCGCCGTCCCACACCTCGTTCAGCTCGGTCCCGCCCGCCCCGACGACCCGCATGGGTGCCACGAAGTGCGACGCGCGGAAGCCGGTGCCGTAAATGAGTACGTCGGCCGGATGCTCCTCGCCGTCGGCGGTCCGTACGCCGTCCGCGGTGACCCGTTCGATGGGCACCGTGACGAGGTCCACGTTCGGACGGCTCAACGCCGCCGCCCAGCGGCCGTCGTCGCGCAGGGCCCGTTTTGCGAAGGGTGGGAAGTGGGGCACCATCTGGTCGAAGAGGGCGTCGTCCTCGACCTGCCCCCGCAGCACTTCGATCAGCGTCGAGCGCACCACGTCGTTCTGGGCGCTGACCGCTTCGGTGTGCTCGTCCCAGTCGGGATCGACCCGGGCGGCGCCGAGCAGTCCCTCGTGCATCATCCAGAACTGCCAGAGCCTGTCCCACCGGCCGTAGCTCGGGAGGAATGTCAGCAGGTCGTGGAATGCGGGCGGGAAGGGATTGCTGTAGTTCGCCGTCGGCAGCAGCCACGGCGGCGTGCGCTGGTAGACGTCGAGGTGCGCGACGTCGTCGACGACGCACGGCACGAACTGAGCGGCGCTGGCGCCGGTGCCGATCACCGCCACGCGTCTGCCGCCCAACTCCACCGAGTTGTCCCAGGCCGCCGAGTGGAACGACGGGCCCTCGAAGTCCTCCACCCCGGCGATGGCGGGGAACGACGGGCGGTTGAGCTGCCCGACCGCGCACACCACCCCGTCGAAGGCCAGCGCGGTCTCGCTGCCGTCGGCCCACCGGAGCGCCAGCTGCCACGACTGGGCGGGCTCGTCGAAGCGCGCCTCGGTGACTTCACAGCCGAACCGGATGCACTCCCCCAGGTCGAGCTCCTTCGCCATGCTCTGGAGATAGCCGAGCAGATCGGGTTGGGACGAGAAGCGCGACGCCCAACCGTTGGACTGCGCGAAGGAGAAGCTGTAGAGCTGGTTCGGGACGTCGACGCGGCAACCCGGATAGACGTTCTCGAGCCACGTCCCGCCCACGTCGCTGTTCTTCTCGAAGACGGTGACCTCGACGCCGGCCTGGCGCAGGCGGTGGGCCGCCGCCAGCCCGGAGGCGCCGGCACCGATCACGGCACAGCGGAACGAGCCGCCACTGTCGCGCACGTGCCATGACGGGTGCCTCGGGTCGCTGCCCGCGAGCGCGAGCTCCTCGGTGAGGAACGGCTCCCACTGCTCCGTGGCGCCCGGGCTGACGAGGAACCCGAAAATGGTGCGCTGTTCGTCCGGCGTCAGGTCGTGGTCGGCGGCGCCCGACGCCGCGTGGGCCAACCAGGCGTCCGCCGCGACACGGCGGCCGTCGGCCTCTTGGTCGGGCCCGAGACCGGCGCCGGGGACGAACATCATCGCCTGGTCGGGCGCGAGCTCTGGCCGCAGGAGCGAGAGGTCGCCGGTCCGGTGCGCCACGGCGCACAGCAGTGGGTGGACGTCGGCGCTGGCGAAGGCGGCCTCGACCCGCGCCCGCGAGGGCAGGTGCGGGCCTCCTGTGTCCGTGCTGTCCCCACCCATCACCGTCAAGCCTAGGGAGACGGGAGCGCCGCCGTGTGGCCGCGGCGGCGGTACTGGCCAACGCCCATCGCTGGATCGTCCGCGGCCGAAAGGTCAGTCGGTCCGCATGTGCTGCACCAGCTGCGTCATCTGGCTGTTGACCTCCACCGTGCGCGGCAGCTTGTCCATCGCGGCCGCCAGGGTGTCGGGTGTCCAGCGGTCGTCGGACTCGACGCTGTCGGCGATCGACCAGCCGGCGTAGATCCCGACGGAGCCGCCGTAGACACTGAAGACCTGCCCGTTGAACGGGCAGGTCTCGGACGCGAGCACGGCGACCAACGGCGACACGTTCTCGGGGTCGAACAGCTGGTTCTGCATCCCTTCGCCCATGCCGGGGGTCTGCAGGGTCAGCCTGGTCCTCGCGACCGGCGCGATGCAGTTCGCCCGGACGCCGTAGCGGTGGAGCTCCATCGCATTGACGACCGTCATTGCCGCGATCCCGGCCTTGGCGGCCGAGTAATTCGTCTGCCCGACGTTGCCGTGCAAGCCCGCCCCCGAGCTCGTGTTGACGATCGCCCGGTCCACGATGGTCCCGGCCTTGGCCTGCTCCCGCCAGTAGTCGGCCGCGTGCCGCGTCACGTTGAAGGTCCCTTTGAGGTGCACCCCGATGACGGCGTCGAATTCGTCTTCGCTCATCGACACCAGCATGCGGTCCCGCAGGATGCCGGCGTTGTTCACCACGACGTGGAGGTCGCCGAAGCTCGAGACAGCCTGGTCGACCATCGCCTTGGCCCCGGCGAACGAGCTGACGCTCTCGGTGTTGGCGACGGCCTCGCCACCGGCCGCCGTGATCTCGTCGACCACCGCCTGCGCGGCGGAGACGTCGTTCCCCGACCCGTCGATCGCACCACCCAGGTCGTTCACCACCACCTTGGCGCCGAGGGACGCGAACAGGAGCGCGTGCTCGCGGCCGATGCCACGCCCGCCACCGGTGATGATCGCCACTCTGTCCTGCAGCATGGTCCAGCCGTCCTCTCGCTCGTCCCGCGGCACCCGCGCGCCGGCTCTCAGGACGGCGGATGATCAGGAGCGAGACGATTGCAACGGCGCCGCACGCTGTCAAACCGGCGGACCGTCGTGGCGGCCGGCCGACACCTCGTCGAGGCGCCGCCCGAGGAAGCGCTTCTCGGCGTCGGTGCCGGCCAGTTCGCGGGCCTGGCGGTAGGAGGCTGCGGCCTCGTCGAGTCGACCGAGGCGCCGCAACATGTCGCCCCGCGCCGCCGGGAGCAAGTGGTAGTCGCGCAGGTCTCCGGCCGGTTCGATGGCGTCCACCAAGACGAGCCCTGCCTCCGCACCCTCACTCATGGAGACCGCCACCGCCCGGTTCAGCTCGACGACCGGCGAGGGGACCAGTTCGAAGAGGCGATCGTAGAGCGACGCGACTTCTGCCCAGTCGGTCGATCCCCCGGGGCTGACGTGGCACGAGGCGATCGCCGCCTGCAACTGGAAGGGCCCCGGTCGCTTGAGGCGCGCCGCCGCGGCCAACAGCTCGGAGCCCTCCGCGATCGCCACGGCGTCCCACAACCTCCGGTCCTGCGCCTCGAGCACCACGAGATCGCCGTTGTCGTCGACGCGGGCCGCGCTGCGCGCGTCGTGGAACAGCATCAGGGCGAGGAGGCCGAGCACCTCGGGCTCGTCGGGCATCAACGCCGCGAGCACGCGACCGAGGCGGATGGCCTCGACCGTCAGGCTGCGCCGCAGGAGGTCCGCCCCGGAACTGGCCGCATACCCCTCGTTGAAGAGGAGGTAGATGACGGCGAGCACCGCGCCTGTCCGCTCCACCAGTTGCGGCGCGGGCGGGACCGCAAAGGGGATGCCGGCGTTGCGGATCTTGCGCTTCGCGCGGACCAGTCGCTGGGCCATGGTGGCTTCCGAGACCAAGAAGGCGTGCGCGATCTCCGGCGTGGTCATGCCCACCAGCGTGCGCAGCGTGAGCGCGACCCGCGCCTCGAAGGGGAGCGCGGGATGGCAGCAGGTGAAGATCAGCCGCAGGCGGTCGTCCGGTACGTCGTCGTCCGTCGGTGACGCCCACCCCTCGTCAGCAGGTTCCATGGCGGCGGCCTCCACTGCCTTCTCTGCGCCGAGCTGTGAACGCCGCAGCCTGTCGAGCGCGCGGTTCCGTGCGACGGTGGTCAACCACGCGCCGGGGCGGCGCGGGACGCCATCGCGGGGCCAGCGTTCCAGCGCCCTCGCGAAGGCGTCCTGCGCGCACTCCTCGGCCAGGTCCCAGTCGCCGGTCAGCCGGACAAGGGTTGCGACGACGCGTCCCCATTCGGCGTGAAACGACTCGGCGACCGCGGCCTCGACCGTCACATCTCCCAGATCGGCCTCACTTCCACCGAGCCGTCCCGCGCGCCGGGGATCTTCGCGGCGACCGCGATCGCCTCGTCGAGATCCTTGCAGTCGACGAGGAAGTAGCCCGCGAGCTGTTCCTTGGTCTCCGCGAAGGGTCCGTCCGTCGTCAGGGTCTCGCCGTCGCGGACCCGAACCGTCGTTGCGTCGCTCGTGAGGCGCAGGCGCTCGCCGCCCTGGAGCACGCCGCGCTCGGCCATCTCCTTGGCGAAGGCCGCGTACTCGGGGGTGATGTCGTCGCCCTCGTCGGTCCGTCCCGCGCTCTCCTCGAGAGCGATCATCAGCAGGTATCGCATTGGGGTCCTCCTTGTTGGTGTGGTGTGTTGCCCCTACGACGATCGGGCCGGTCCCGGATCGACACCGAATCACACATTTTCCGGAATCCGGGTGCCGCTTCGGGCATTCTGGCCAATCTCGGCCCCCTGTGGCGCCCTACGCTCGCAGCCGGTGGCCGCGCCCTCCGAGCGATCTGTGACAGAACCCACGGTCGGCTCCCTGCTGGAACTGGAGGTGGGCGCCGTCGCCGGCGGCGGTGGCTGCGTGGGCCACGCACCCGATGGCCGCGTGGTGTTCGTTCGCCATTCGCTCCCCGGTGAGCGCGTCGTGGCCCGGGTGACGGCGACGACCTCGTCCTTCCTGCGCGCTGACGCAATCGACGTGCTGGTCTCGTCCCCGGATCGGGTCGTCCCACACTGCCCGCACGCCGGCCCCGGGCGTTGCGGTGGATGCGACTTCCAGCACGTTGGGCTGACGGCGCAGCGGCAACTCAAGGCGTTCCGGATCGCCGAACAGCTCCGGCACCTCTCCCGGATCGAGCGGAGGGTCGAGGTCGAAGCGGTCGCCGGCGACACGGACGGGCTCGGGTGGCGGACCCGGGTGCGTGTCGCGGTCAGCCGGGACGGCCGCACCGGGTTCCGGCGGCATCGCTCCCACCAGCTCGAGCACGTCGACGCCTGCCCGATCGCCAGTCCGGCCGTCGAGCGCACCGGCGCGTTGGCGCTGAGCTGGCCGGGAGCGTCGGAGCTCGAAGTGGTGACGGGTGACCGCGGTGAGGCGTTCGTCGCCGCCACCCCACGCGGGCGCGATCTGGCTGCGCCGCCGGGGCTCGAGGCTGGACTGGTGGTCCGCCACAAGGTGGCGCATCCGCCCGGCGTGGTGCACACACACGTCGAGGGTCACGCCTTCCGCATCTCGCCGGGCGTCTTCTGGCAGGTGCACGCCGGCGCACCCCGAGCGCTGCTCGCTGCGGTCCTCGCGCTGGCCGGTGAGTGCCGCGGCGCCGCCGTGGTCGACCTCTACGCGGGTGCAGGCCTCTTCTCCGTCGCTCTCGCGCACGCCGTCGGCGCAGACGGCTCCGTCCTGGCGGTGGAACGAGACCCGCGGGCGTGCACCGACCTGCGGCACAACGCCGCGGGCCTCGACTCGCTCGAGGTGCTCGAGGCCGGGGTGACGCCCGAACTGGTCGAGACCTCGATCGGCCGTCCGCGGCTCGTGGTGCTCGACCCTGTGCGCGAGGGCGCCGGAACCGGCGTGATGAGGGCACTGGGCACGCACGCGTCCACTATCGACCGGCTCGTCTATGTGTCCTGCGACGTCACCTCGTTCGCGCGCGACGCCCGCGTCCTGCTCGACGCCGGCTGGGACCTCTGCGTCGTGCGTGCCTTCGACATCTTCCCCATGACCGAGCACGTGGAGGTGGTGGCGTCATTCGAGCCGCCGGCGGGCAGCTGACCGGCGCCGGAGCGCTCCCGGTCCACACCGCACACACTCCGCACCGCACAGTGCCCGTGAGCGGAGGTCGCCCTACTGGTGGCCGCCCACCTCGTGCTCGATGTGCCCCACGGCCTCGAACTGCAGCGTCGAGTGCGCCACGTCGAAGTGGCCCGCCAGGCACTGCTGGAGGTGATCGAGGACGCGTCCTGCCTGCCCCGTGTTCAAGCACTCGTCGGTCAGTACGACGTGCGCCGTCAGGATCGGCAGCGAGGAGGTGAGCGTCCATGCATGCAGGTCGTGGACCGACTCCACCTCGGGGAGCTCCAAGAGGTGCTCGCGCACCTCGTCGAGGTCCATGTCTTCGGGCGTCGCCTCCAAGAGGATGCGCAACGAGGGCCGCAGGAGCTCGACGGCTGCCTTGAGCATCAGGAGGACGACCACGAGCGACGCGATGGCGTCCGCGCGGTCGAACCCCCACAAGATGATCACGATGCCGGCGATCACCGTCCCGGCGAACCCGTAGAGGTCGGTGAGAATGTGGCGGTAGGCCCCCTCGATGTTGAGGGACCG
>DATJTU010000189.1:0-8929 GCA_035503015.1 Acidimicrobiales bacterium
GGTGCGAGCATCCTCCGCCTCGTATCGCCTTGTAGGAGCAAATCTGAGATGCCAGACCGGCAAGGGAGCACGGACAGGTGATCGTTGCCATCACACACGCAACCGGGATCAAGCTCGCCGAGGTCGGCTTCCTGTTGATCTTCATCGCCGGCGTGTGGCTCGTGGCATCCGAGATCGCGGCCCTTGGTGCAGCCAAGTGGCACACGTTCCGCATGATCGTCGCCGGAGGCTGCCTTGCGGCCGCCGGCATCTTGCTCATCGTCGCAACCCACTGGGGCCACTTCGGCTGAACGCACGCCGTCGTCGTCGCTCCGCCAGCCGGCGTGGCGCTCCTGGCTGTTGACTACTTACTGGCTGATCCGGAGCACGATCTTGCCGCGTGCATGCCCGGTCGCCACCCGCTGCAACGCCTCGACTGCTTGATCCAACGACAGGACTGCCTCGACTTGTGGTCGGAGCAGGCCGTCGTCGACCAGCTGAGAAAGCGCCTCTAAACGTTGCCGGCCGATCGAGGCAGCGAACGACTCCGATGTGATGCCGCGCTCGAGCTGGAGATCGCCGAAGGGCGGTATCACCGAGACCACGCGGCCCCCGTCGCGTACTGCACCCACCGCCTGGTCCCTGGTCTCGCCACCGGCACAATCGAAGAGCACGTCGACACCGCTGGACACAGCCGCCAGAACCTGTTGAGCCCAATCGGGAGCGTGGTAGTCGAACACCTCCACGGCGCCGAGACCGCGCACGTACTCGTGGTTGCTCTGGCTGGCGACACCGATCGGACGGGCGCCTACGGCAGCCGCGATCTGTACCGCGGCACTGCCCACGCCGCCAGCGGCAGCGGAGATGAGCACGGTTTCGCCGGTCTGCAGCGACCCGCGGTCGACCAGGGCCTCGTAGGCGGTCCCGGCGCCGATGACAAGGCTGGCCGCCTCCTCGAAACTGGCGTGCTCGGGCAGAGGAGCCAGGCGGTCAACGGACGCAACCGCCAGCTCGGCGAAACCGCCACCCGCCGGGAACAAGCTTGCGTAGATCCGATCCCCCGGTGCGACGTCCGACCCGTCCCCCGCGACCTCGACGATCCCCGCCACCTCTTGGCCCGGGACGAACGGCAGGTCGACCCCCGGGAACCCGCCGCTCACGAACCCGACGTCCCACGGTCCGGCAGCGGCGGCAGCGACGCGCACCACCACATGGCCCGGCGGTGGCGCCGGGTCCGGCACCTCGACGAGTTCCAGGCTGTCGATCCCGCCGAACTCCTTCACCTGCGCGACCCGCATCGGCCTGACCTCCTCGCTCGTCACCGTGGCAGCCCGTCGCACGACCCTCGACGGCCGCCGTCTTGGTTCTAGCGAGCCAGGACGCGTCACGACGCAGTTGCTATATGCCGATCATCGATATATAACGGACATGTGAGTGAGGTCCGCGAGCCCACGTTCCTGGTCCTGGTCGCCCTGGCCGACGGCCGTCGACACGGCTACGGGATCATCCAGGACGTCGAGCGACTGTCGAGCGGCAAGACCACGCTGAGGGCGGGCACCCTCTACGCCACCCTCGATCGCCTCGCTTCGGAGGGCCTCATCGAAGGTGCCGGCGAAGAGGTGGTCGAGGGGCGGCTGCGCCGTTACTACCAATTGACCGTGCAGGGAAGCGCGGTCTTGGAATCGGAGTCGAAGCAGCGCCTCGCTGTGTCGAAAGAAGCGCTGCGCAGGCTGAGCCGGCCACGAGGGAGCAGGCCTCGCATCGCCGGTGGATTCGCATGAGGCGCGAGCGCACCCGGTTCGCAAGGCTGTTGTGGGCCTACCCGAGGAGCTACCGAGAGCGACGCGGCGACGAGATTCTCGGCACCTTGCTCGAGGGTGCGCCCGACCGCGGTTCATTCGAGACAGCGCGCGTAGCCAGCAATGTCGTCGCCCATGGGGTACGACTCCGCGTGGGGATCGCCTCGGATCAGGCGGCCGGCAGAATCCTTGCCGCAGCGGCTCTCCCCGGGCTGGCCATGGCTGCAGCGGTCGCGCTCGTGATGGGCTGGTTCGCCTTTCTCCTGCCGGGGATCCGTCACGACCCGGTTTCCTTCGGGATCGACACGGCGTTGTGGCCCATCGTCTACCTCGTCTGGGTTCTCGGCGCAGCGAGCGCGCTCGCCTTCCCGAGACGCAAGCGGGTCTGCGCGGCCGGCTGCGTGCTCGCTTCCGTCGCGGTTCCCTTGTTGCTCCCCGAGCACAACTGGCCTCGGCTCCCCGCCATCTCCCTCCTGATCGCTCTCGCCGTTCCGGCGCTCCTCGCGCCGGCAACGTCACCGCGCCGCTCACACCGTGGTCTCGCGCTGTTCGTCGGAGCGGCGTCGCTGGGCACGCTCGGCGCCGCCGCTGCTTCGAGCGCCCAGGCTGCGATTGGAGGCCCGTTCTTCTATTTGGGGTTCGGGACCCTGGCGCCCTACGTCGCGTGGATGGCCCTCGGCTTCTCCGCCGCCCTGCTCGTCGCCCGCCGATGGATCCATGCCGCCGCGCTCGCCCTCCTTGCGGTTCCGTGGCTGGTCTTTGCCTTCGTCGACCAGCAACCGTTCGGGGGAACGCCCGCGTACTATGCCGTTTGGATCGAATTCGTCTGCGCGCTGGCCGCCGGGTTGCTCGGGACCTGGGCGTCACGTCTCACGCGAACGCCGGAGGCGATCTACTAGATCGAGCCGGGTGGGGCGTTTCGGCGGTACGTCATAGTGAAGAGGGTGGCCGCGAGGTCGGATGGCCCGGTGACCTCCAGAGAACCCAGCATGTACAGCCGGACATAGTTAGTACGTGGGGCCCGAAAAGCTGACTGATGCCGAGCTGTGGCAACGGGTGGCCACACACGACGGCGAAGCCTTCGGCCAGCTTTTCGATCGACACGCGCGGGCGGTCTACAACTACTGCTTCCGACGGACGGCCGACTGGTCCACCGCAGAGGACCTCACGAGCGTGGTCTTCCTCGAAGCGTGGCGTCGCCGCCGGGACGTACGTCCCTACGACGACTCCCTGCTTCCGTGGCTGCTGGGGGTGGCCAACAACGCTGTCCGCAACGCGGAGCGTGCGCGTCGCCGCTATCGCCGGCTCCTGGCGAAGCTTCCGAGGTCAGTCGATCTCGCAGCACACGACGTCGAGGTCGACGCGCGGGTGGACGAAGAGCGAACGATGCACGAGATCCTCGGGCGGATCGAGCATCTGCGCCAGGAGGAGCGGGACGTCCTCGCTCTCTGCGATTGGTCCGGCCTCTCGATGGATCAGGCGAGCCGTGCCCTTGGAATCCCCGAGGGCACCGTGAAATCTCGTCTCGCGCGGGCGCGCGCCCAACTTCGTGATCTCGAGGCTCTGCACACGGATTCGGGACACATGGTGGAGGTGAACCCCGAATGACTCCTTTTCCTCAGCTGCCCCCTGACCGGTCGCTCCCACGCCAGCGTCACGCCGCTGCTCGGGCGCAGCTCCAGCGGTATGCAACGAGCCGGCGGGAGCGGGTCGTGCAACGCTGGCGCGGCGCGGCCGTGGCCATGGGTCTGGGTCTGGGGCTCGCCGTCGCGGGCGGAGCGGCTGCGGGGACCGTGTACCTCACGAGGGGACCGATTCCGACGGTCAACGGCAGGCTCGACGTCGCCCACGCCCCCGACTTCATCAGGGTCGCATCCAGTGGGCTGGCCGTCGGGTACGTGCCGAAGCGGTACATCCTTCCGTCCGGCCCGGGAACACCAGCGAACGGGCTCGTCGGAGAGATCGCCCCCGTCTATGGCCCGGACCTCAAGACGTTGGTCGGGCACATGTACCCGGGCATCGGTTACGTGGCGCTCGGGACGTCGCTCCGATCGGTGTCGTGCACGCCCGAGAGCGACGAGGAAAACGGCACGACCAGCACCCTCCCCTGCCCGAGCGTGACGGAGACCGTTCCGGACGTGGCCGGCATGTCCACCCCCGAGGGCGTCGTTGCACTGCAGGAAGCCGGGGTCCTTGCCGTCGTCGAGAACGCGCACTCTCGAGCAGTCCCCGGCGGTCACATCGTGCGGACATCACCGCGCGCCGGCGCACGGGTCCCCGCTCGAACGCCAGTCGTGGTGGTCAACTCCCTGGGTCCATGAGCCTCGCTCCTGTTCCCATGGTCCTGCGACGCCGGTCGCGATCTCCGCAAAGATGGCCGCCGTGGAAGAACTCCAGGTTGTCGTCGCCCACAGCGATCGCGCGACGCTACGCGTCGGCGACGCGTTCCTGAAGATCGACACCGACCAGGCGCGCACCGACGCGGAGGTCGAGGCGATGGCCATGGCGCCGGTCCCGACTCCGGAGATCCTGTGGCACCACCCGCCGGTCCTCGCGCTCGCCGCCCTTCCGGGGCAGGCACTCGGCCGCCTGGAGGAGCCGTCGAGCGCGTCGTCCGGAGCGTGGGCCGCGGCCGGTGCCGCGATACGCATGCTGCACAGTGCAGCATTGCCGCCACGGCGTGGGCACACCGTCGACGAGCTCGCGTCCCGGCTCGCCGGCGAGTGCGACTGGCTCGTGGCCAACGACGTGCTGCCTCCCGCCGTGGTCGCGCCTAACCGTGAGCGGGCAGAGAGCGTGCTCCGACCCTGGACACCGGTCTTCATCCACGGCGACCTCCAGATCACCCATGTCTTCGTCGAGGGTGATGAGGTCACGGGCATCATCGACTGGTCCGAAGCGTCTCAGGGCGATCCGCTGTACGACCTCGCCACCGTCACGCTCGCACACGCGGAGCACCTCGACGACGTCCTCACCGGATACGGCACCGACGTCGACCTCGACCTCATCCGTGCATGGTGGTCGTATCGGAGTCTCATCGTGATCAGGTGGCTCTCGGAGAACGGCTACGGCTCGCCGGAGACCTTCCCGGAGGTCGCCGTGCTGCGCTCGCTCGCCTAAGACGGCTGGCTCACGCGTCTCCCGTCGTCGCGTTCCCCCGATTGCCGGCGATGAGACGGCCTGATGAATCTGCGATGCCGTTCAGAGCGCTCGACCGGGGTCGCGCCCGGTGTAGGCCAGTAACTTCTCCTGAGGGGACGACCCTGGCGCGACGCTGACCTCCGGCTTGAAGACGCCCTTGCGCTGCTCTTCGGTAAAGCGGCCGTGGATCATGGCGTACGCGTCTTCGGCGAGAGCGTCGGGCATCGTGGAGTCTTGTCCTGTGGAGACAGCGACGTCCCAGCCGTGGAGGAGCTGATCGCTGAAGGCGATGCCCAGAGCGGGTCCGGTCCGCTCGAGCACGCCTGGCTCCCCGAACGTTCGAAGCGTCTCGGCGCGGGCACGATCGAAGTCCGACAGAGGATCCTCACTGAGGAGATCCGGCGGGTCCTGCGAGAGCGTGACGTTCTCGCCCCGGGCCGAGCCCGCGAAATAGCGCTGCGTTTCGAGCATGTGGTTCAACAAGGTGCGGACGGTCCATCCGTCACAGGTGGTCGGAGCGTCCAGCTGTGTCAGCGCTCCGCGCACCTTGGTGGCAGTCCAGGCACTTGCCCGTCCGTACGAATCCAGCAGATTTGGTTCCATGGTCCTCCTTTCCCCTCTTAATACCCGTTCGTCGCCGGTCCGTTACACGCGTGGTCAGTCCGTGACGAGCTGGCGCACGTCGCGCATGGCCTGCTTGCGCACCGCACCGGACAACCGGTCAATGAACAGCCGGCCGTCCAGGTGGTCCACCTCGTGCTGAATGCAGCGCGCCATGAGGCCTTCACCTTCGACCACGATCGCGTCACCGTTCCGGTCGAATCCTCGGGCCCGCACGAACTCGGCCCGCGCACACGGGTAGAACAGACCCGGAATCGACAGGCACCCTTCGTCCCCGTCCTGCTCACCTTCAGCCACTTCGATCACCGGATTGACGAGATGGCCGACCTCGCCGTCGATGTACCACGAGAACACGCGCCGCACGACGCCGATCTGGTTGGCGGCGAGGCCGGCGCGGGTCGGGCGGGCCACGGTCTCCTCCAGGTCCTCCACCAGGCTGGCCAAACCTTCGTCAAACGATTCCACGACCTTGCAGGCTGAGCGGAGCACGGGATCACCGAGGATGCGAATGGGACGCTCCGCCACGGCGCAATCCTGGCAGAGATGCAGGCCGGACCCCGGCACGATCACGGCGCGGCCAGGAGCACCCTCACACCGATTCGATGGCGTCCACTGCCTCCCGCAGCGCTGCCTCCAACGTCGCCCTGTCCCACCCCTTCGTCACCAGCGCCCGCACATGTGACTCAGGCCCGAAGTCCTTCGCGAGAGGAGCAAGACGGCCCTCCAACTCCCTGGACAGAGACAAGCGAGCGAGCGCCTCCTTCGATCCTTCGCCTGGTGTCCACGACGGCACTCCCTGGAACTGGGCAGATTGCTCGTTGAACAGCGCCCGAATTCGAACCAGGTTCTCGACCACTCCGCCCAGACGACGCTCTCTCGTACTGGACGCGACGAGGGCGGCCGTCTTCTCGGTGGCCTCGGCGGCTCTCAGCGAAGCCGCCACAGAAGCCTCGGTGGCTTCCGCGGCGCGCTTCGAGGCTTCGGCTGCATCGACCGATGCCCGAGTGGATTGTTCACCCGACTTCACTGTCCGCCATCCGATGAGCAGCACCGCGAGCAAACTGAGTACAGATATGACGAGAGCGGCCACGGTCACCGTGAGAACGTATCGCCCATCACCCGCACGGCGGATGGACCTGCCCGGGGTCATCGCGGCCGTAGGGTGACGTGATGCTGTCGGTCGTCGGCTGGGATCGGGCGGGAAGATCCCTCTTGACCCAGGGGTGGGTGCGTTTGCCCGAGGCTGTGTCGCCCGAGGACTTGGAGCGATTGATCGAGGCGCGGTGCTCAGCCTGGCAGGCGCTGCCGGAGGAGGAGGGCGTCGTACGACAAGGGGGATTCGCCGCGCACGCCGACCTGGGCGTCACGGACGCATCTGTCCGCGCGCTTGCGCACGAGCTGATCGACGCGCTCGGCGCAGTGCTCGGGGAGGCCGCGCCGCTGCCTTCGTTCAACGAGGTGAGCTGGACGCTCTATCCGACGGGGAGCGGCCACATCACAGCCCATCGCGATCCCGCGGCGTTCACGGGCGTCATCGCCGTGGCGACACTGAGAGGCTCAGCCACGTTCAGGGTCTCGAACGGGCGCGATCACGCCGAGTGGGACACTGCGCCCGGAGACGTCGTCCTCCTCGGCGCGCACGGGTGGCCCGGGAGTCCCCACGGACCCGTCCACGAGGTCGATCCCCCGGTGGACGGCGATCGTCTGATCATGACGTTGCGTCACAACAGCAGAGGTGCCGGCGGCGGCTACGACGTCGGTCCCACGGAGTACCGACGGGTGTGGCCCCCTGATCGCTGACCAAGCCGGCGTCCGGTCACGACCCGGCGCACACACGAAGGAGGTCGTTGCACGATGCCATTCGTCACGAGCCACATGAGCACCTCGCTCGACGGTTTCGTCGCCGGCCCCGATCAGAGCGAGGAGAACCCGCTCGGGATCGACGGCATCATGCTGCACCGCTGGCACCTCGACGATCCGAAACACCCGGTCGACGACGCCTTCACCGCCCGGCTGCTTGGACCCCGCGGTGCGTACATCATGGGCCGCAACATGTTCGGGCCGGTCCGCGGCGAGTGGGGCGGGTCGGATTGGCGCGGCTGGTGGGGTCCGGAGCCGCCGTACCATGCTCCCGTGTTCGTGCTCACTCACTACGCGCACGAGCCCATCGAGATGGAGGGCGGGACCACCTTCTTCTTCGTCGACGGTTTCGACAACGCGCTCGCGCGGGCGACCGAGGTGGCGGGCGATCAGCCGATCGACGTGGCCGGCGGCGCGAGCGCCGTCCAACAGGCGCTGCGCGCCGGCTGTCTCAACGAACTCGTGCTCGACATCGTTCCCGTTCTTCTCGGACAAGGGGAACGGCTCTTCGACGACGTCCCCCGCTTCGCGGCAGAACCGGTGGAGGTTGCCACCTCGCCTCTGGCCACCCACGTCGTGTACAGGTTCGAGCCTGGCCCTGGGCGAGCACACTGATCCGCTCGTCGGGGAGCCCCGGGTGCCCGGGGTCGTAGCCTCGCGGTAGGCCGACGTCGAAGGTCGGCCTGGCGCTCAGTTCGGCCTATCCGGTTATGGACCCTTTTTTGACAGTGCGTTCCAAGATGCCCAGCGTCGCCCGCAGGGCTGATTCCGGCACGATCGGGAAGTGGTCCTTGATGTCGTCGTTTATCTTCGACCAGTCGTAGTACGAGGTCACTTCGGTCACTCCGTCCTCGCCCGGATTCAGGCGATACCCGTAGAAGTGCGGAAACGGAATGTCGGGCCCGAGATTCCACGCGATCTCCCGATCGCGCTCGAATTGGATGATGTGCACCGTGACGTCGTATTTGCCCATCGGAAAATCGTTGAGCGATTCTCGATCCATGTGGATGACGAACGTGTCCCCAACCTTCTCCGCTGGCTCGCCGGTGAAGTCCTGCAACATCCCCGATGCATCGATCGCCACATGACCTGCGGGGCTCCTCACGACGTCGAAAATCGCGGTCGGCGACGCGGGAATGGGCCGGGTCACCTCAAGTCGGTCGGGCAGATAGACGGTATCGGGCATGTGCACTCCTTGAGATTGCGGACTCCGCCGCTCGGCCGAGTTCGACTACGTCGGTTGGCACAGCATCGCGCCGAGGCTCCAGCTTGACGAACCGACGGATTTAGCCGCCTGCATTCGATTCAAGTTCGTGCAGGCCTCGGCTCAATCGGTTCAGGCCCGCTCCCAGCCACGCAACAATGGCAGCCAGCACCAGGATGACGACAATGAGCGTGGCGATCAAGGTCTCGTCGCCACCGTCGAGAATCGCCGCAATGAGCAACAGCAAGAGACCGCTCGTGAACGCGACGAATGCCCAGAAGAACCGCGAGCCGCTTCGGAGCGTTCGTTCTGCGGCGGCTCTCTG
>DATJTU010000190.1:0-2723 GCA_035503015.1 Acidimicrobiales bacterium
CTCGCCATGCACGGCTGAGGGGTGCCGGCTGCGAGAATGGTGCGATGCACGCCACCAAGCACGAAGGCGCCGGGAACGACTTCCTGGTCGTCCTCGACCCCGACGACGCACTCGGGCTGACGCCGGCCCAGGTGCGCGTGCTCGCGGACCGGCACCGCGGCGTCGGAGCCGACGGCGTGATCCGGGTGGGACCCGGACGCGACGGCTGCGACCTGTCGATGGAGCTGCGCAACGCCGACGGGAGCGAGGCGGAGATGAGCGGCAACGGCATCCGCTGTCTCGCCCAGGCCGCCGTGGACGCCGGCCTGGTGACGCCCCCTTCGTTCACCGTGGCGACTGCGGGGGGGCCGCGCACGGTGGAGTACGCGTCCGGCACGAGACCGGGACTGGCTTCGGCCCGCGTCGACATGGGCCCGGCGCGCCTCGGCGCAGACCTGCCCCAGGAATTCGGCGAGCGGCGCGCCCGCACGGTCGACGTCGGCAACCCGCATCTCGTCCTCCTCGCCCCCGACACGGCCGCCGTCGACGTCGCAGAGGCCGGGCCCAAGCTGCAGGCGGCCTACCCCGGTGGGATCAACGTGGAGTGGATCACGGTCGCCCACGACGACGAGGGCACGCTGCTCGACTTCCGCGTCTGGGAGCGCGGCGCCGGCGCGACGCTCGCCTGCGGCACGGGCAGCGTCGCCGCGGCCGCGGCGGCACGCAGCTGGGGTGCCGTGGCCGGCGACACTCCCATACGCGTGCGGAATCCCGGCGGCGTCCTCGAGGTCACGCTGGGCGCGACCGAGGACGCGACGACCTTTCTCGCCGGCCCGGTGCGCAAGGTGGCCGACATCGACGTCCACCCGGAGATGCTCTCTTGAGCAACCTCCTGCCGGGCACGCTCATCGAGCGCACGTTCCGGGAGCGGATCATCCTCGTGGGCGTGGTCTTCCCCGGCCTCACCGTCGAGCTGGTGGACGAGGAGCTCGACGAGCTGGCGCAACTCGTCGACAGTGCCGGGGCCGACGTCGTGGGGCGCGTCGTGCAACGGCGCGACGCTCCTGACCCTGCCACGTTCGTCGGGCGGGGCAAGGCGGAGGAGATCGCGGAACTGAGCCGGAACCTCGACGCGGACACCGTCGTCTTCGACGACGAGCTCAGCCCGGCGCAGCACCGGAACCTCGAGCGCATCTTCGGCCGCACGGCCATCGACCGCACCGCCGTGATCCTCGACATCTTCGCCCAGAACGCGCGCAGCCCCGAGGGCAAGGCGCAGGTGGAGCTGGCGCTCCTGCGCTACCGGCTGCCGCGGCTGCGCGGGCGCGGCACCTCGCTCAGCCAGCAGGCGGGCGGTATCGGCACGCGCGGACCGGGCGAAACGCAGCTCGAGGTGGACCGCCGGCGCCTGGTGCGCCGCATGCACAAGCTGGAGGACGAGCTGCGCGACGTGGAGCGGACGCGCACGCTGCAGCGTCGCAGCCGCGCCCGGGGACGCCAGCGCGAGCTCGCGCTCGTGGGCTACACCAACGCCGGGAAGTCGACGCTGCTCAACCGGCTGACCGACGCCGGCGTGCCGGCGGAGAACCGCCTCTTCGTCACGCTCGACCCGCGGACCCGCCAACTCTCGCTCCCCGGCGGCGAGACGGTGTTGGTCACCGACACGGTCGGGTTCGTACGCAAGCTCCCGCACGAGCTGGTGGAGGCCTTCCGCTCCACCTTGGACTCGGTACGCCTCGCCGACCTGATCCTGCACGTCGTGGACGGCACCGCCGCCAACGCCGAGGCGCAGATGCAGGCGGTGCGCGAGGTCCTGGCCGAGATCGGCGCGGCCGGCGTGCCCGAGCTGGTGGTCGTGAACAAGGCCGACCAGGCGCCCGACGAGGCCAAGGCACTGGCCCGGCGGACGCCGGGTGCGGTGCTCATCTCGGCGCGCACGGGCGAGGGCGTCGACGACCTCCTCCGGGTCGTGGGCGACCGGCTGCGCGGCTCGGACCGCGTGGTGCAGCTCGTCGTGCCGTGGTCGCGCGGCGACGTACTCGCGGCGGTGCACCGAGAAGGCGAGGTCGTGGGCCAGCGCGACGGCGACGAGGCCGCGACGCTCGAGGTCGTCCTCGACGAGGTGGGCCGCGCCCGGTTCGCGGAATTCGTGGCGGCGCCGTGACCTTCGTGCTGCCGCCCTATCCCTACGACCGCCTCGACGGCCTGGCCAAGCTTGCGGCCGCGCTGCCCGGTGGGATGGTCGACTGCTCGATCGGCACGCCCGTCGACCCGCCGCCGGCTGCGGCGCTCGAGGCGCTGGCCGACTCGGGGACCGAGCGCGGCTACCCCGCGTCGGCGGGGAGCGCCCCCTTGCGCGAGGCGGCGGCGTCCTGGCTCGCCCGGCGCTTCGGGATCGCGGCGCCCCCGGTCTCCTCGGTGGCGGCGTGCGTCGGGACCAAGGAGCTGGTGGCGTCGGTGCCGCACGTGTTGCGCCTGCGGGAGCCCGCGCGCGACACCGTGCTGTACCCGGCGGTCTCGTACCCGACCTATGCCATGGGGGCAGAACTGGCGGGCTGCCGGGCCGTCGCCGTCCCCCCGCCGCCCGGCCGGCACGGTGGGCTCGACCTCGGCGCCATCGACGAGGCCGACGCGGCGCGTGCGCTCGTCCTGTGGTCGAACTCCCCGTCGAACCCGACCGGTGGCCTCGGTGACCTCGGTGCCGAGGCGGCGTGGGGCAGGGCGCACGGTGTGCCGGTGTTCTC
>DATJTU010000191.1:0-4846 GCA_035503015.1 Acidimicrobiales bacterium
ATGCCGGACGAGACGCTCGAGGACTTCTACGACCACGGAGAGGTGGGCGACCCCATGCCGGAGGACGGCGGCGACGCCGACGCGTTGTTGGCCCGGTTTGCCACCGCGGGCATCGACACCAAGGAATTGGCCGAGAAGCTCCAACGCGACGGGGCGTCAGCCTTCGACGACTCCTGGCACGAGCTCTTGAACCGAATCAGCGAGAAGACGGCGGCGCTGTCGCACTGATCCCAGGAGCGGGCCGGACAGACAGCCCGGCGAGGCGACTCGGACGACGCGACGGCGCTAGACAGGAACCAGAGAGGAGAGACGACCGTGGCGCCAGCACCCCTGCGCGAGCGGCCCGCCTATGCGGCGCTCGCTGAGCACTACGAGAAGATCGAGCCGGTGCACTTGCGCGACCTCTTCGCGGAGGACCCCGGCCGCGGCGAGCGTCTGACCGCTGAAGCGGCCGGGCTGTACCTGGACTACTCGAAGAACCGCGTCACCGACGAGACGCTGTCTCTGTTGCTCCAGTTGGCGCGGGAGTCCGAGCTCGAGCAGCACCGTGACGCGATGTTTGCCGGCGACCGAATCAACGTCTCGGAGAACCGGTCGGTCCTCCATGTGGCGTTGCGCATGCCGAGAGGGACATCGCTCGTAGTCGACGGCGTCGACGTCGTGGCGGAAGTGCACGACGTGCTGGATCGTATGGCGGCCTTCGCCGATCGCGTGCGGGCGGGGGAGTGGACCGGGTACACCGGCAAGCCGGTCCGCAACATCATCAACATCGGGATCGGCGGCTCGGACCTCGGTCCCGTCATGGCCTACGAGGCCCTGCGCCACTATTCGCGACGCGATCTCACCTTCCGTTTCGTCTC
This sequence comes from Acidimicrobiales bacterium, assembly GCA_035503015.1. Classification (GTDB taxonomy): domain Bacteria; phylum Actinomycetota; class Acidimicrobiia; order Acidimicrobiales; family RAAP-2; genus Bog-473. The sequence continues at coordinate 861 of DATJTU010000191.1, forward strand.
GAACGTCGACGCCACGGACTTCGTCGAGGCGACGCGGGACCTGGCTGCCGACGAGACCCTCTTTATCGTGTCCTCCAAGACGTTCGGCACGCTCGAGACGCTGACCAACGCCACGTCGGCGCGCGACTGGATCGTGCACGAGTTGGGGGACGACGCTGCCATCGCCAAGCATTTCGTCGCCGTGTCCACGAACGCAGAGAAGGTCGCGGCGTTCGGGATCGACACGGCGAACATGTTCGGCTTCTGGGACTGGGTGGGCGGCCGCTACTCGATGGACTCCGCGATCGGCCTCTCCACGATGGTCGCGATCGGTCCCGACGGGTTCGAGGAGATGCTCGCCGGTTTCCACGAGATGGACGAGCACTTCCGAACCGCTCCGCTCGAGCGGAACCTCCCGGTGCTCATGGGCCTCCTCGCCGTCTGGTACGACGACTTCTTCGGTGCCCAGACGGTGGGCGTCATGCCCTACGACCAGTATCTGAAGCGCTTCCCCGCCTACCTCCAGCAGCTCACGATGGAGTCGAACGGCAAGCACGTGACGCTCGACGGCGCCGTGGTGGACTACCAGACCGGGTCGGTGTACTGGGGCGAGCCGGGCACCAACGGGCAGCACAGCTTCTACCAGCTGATACACCAGGGCACGAAGCTGATCCCCCTGGACCTCATCGGCTTCGGCAAAAGCCTCAACCCGCTCCGCGACCACCACGACATCCTGTCGTCGAACGTGTTCGCGCAGGCCCAGGCGCTGGCCTTCGGCAAGACCGAAGACGAGGTCCGGGCCGAGGGCACGCCCGAGGCAGTGGTGCCGCACCGGGTCATGCAGGGCAACCGGCCGACAAACGTGATCCTGGCCGAGGTGCTCACGCCGCGGATCCTCGGCGCCCTGGTCGCGCTGTACGAGCACAACGTGTTCACCCAGGGCACCATCTGGAACATTGACTCCTTCGACCAGTGGGGAGTCGAATTGGGCAAGGTCCTGGCGAAGGCGATCATCCCCGAGCTCGAAAGCAAGGACGAGCCCTCGCTGCAACACGACTCCTCGACCAACGCGTTGATTCGCCGCTATCGGACACTCAAGGGCTAGGAGGCCACCATGGCAACGGATAAGCCGATGCAACTCGGCATGATCGGACTCGGTCGGATGGGCTCGAACCTCGTGCGGCGGCTCATGCGCGATGGCCACCACTGCGTGGTCTACGACGTCAACGCCGGCGTCGTGAAGGAGCTCGCGTCGGAAGGTGCGACGGGTTCCGGCTCCCTCGAGGAGTTCGTGCAGGCGCTCGACAAGCCCCGGGCGATCTGGCTCATGCTGCCCGCTGGCATCGTCGACCAGACCCTGGAGCAGCTGGTGCCGCTTGTCGATGCGGACGATGCCATCATCGACGGCGGGAACTCCTATTACCGGGACGACATCACGCGGGCGAAGCAGCTTGCGTCGAAGAACATCCACTACCTCGACTGCGGGACGAGCGGAGGGGTGTGGGGACTCGACCGCGGCTACTGCCTGATGATCGGTGGTGAGCAGGCGCTGTTCGATCGGCTGGATCCCATCTTCAAGACGATCGCACCGGGTGAAGGAAGTGCCGAGCCGACGCCCAGCCGCACGACGGGTGGGACGGCGCCGCAGGGCTACCTGTACTGCGGCCCCAACGGCGCCGGACACTTCGTCAAGATGGTTCACAACGGCGTGGAGTACGGGATGATGGCCTCCATCGCGGAGGGCCTCTCCATCATCAAGCACGCCAATGCCGGCATGGGCAAGCAAGAGGTCGACGCCGAGACGACGCCGCTGCGCGACCCGTGGGCCTACCAGTACGAGATCAACGTGGGCGACGTCGCCGAGGTGTGGCGGCGCGGCTCGGTCGTGGGCTCGTGGTTGGTCGACCTTACGGCGGATGCCTTCGCTCGCTCGCCTGACCTCGACGACTTCGAAGGCCGGGTCTCGGATTCGGGCGAAGGCCGCTGGACGGTGCACGCCGCTGTAGACGAGGGCGTGCCCGCCTCCGTGATCACCGCCTCCCTCTACGAGCGCTTCGAGTCACGGGGCCTGGGGCTGTTCAGCGACAAGATCCTCTCGGCGATGCGCAGCGAGTTCGGTGGCCACGCCGAGAAGAAGCAGTAGCCGGTGGACCACACCGTCGAGGCACAGCCCGATCCTGCGGCCGTCGCCCGGGCCGGCGCCGCGTTCGTGGCTGGCGCCGCCCGCGACGCGGTCGGAGCGCGGGGAACGTTTCAGTTCGCGGTGAGTGGGGGTCACACCCCCTGGGCGATGTTCGCCGAGCTCTTCAAAGAGGACGTCCCGTGGGAATCGGTCGTCATCTACCAGGTCGACGAGCGCGAGGCGCCGGCGGACGATCCCGACCGCAACCTCTTCCACCTGCGCCAGGCCCTCGGCGACGCCCCGGCGACGGTGCGCCCCATGGGCGTCGAGGACGCCGATCTCGAGGCTGCCGCCGACCGCTACGCCGCGGGGTTGCCCGAGCAGTTCGACTTGATCCATCTCGGCCTCGGCCCCGACGGTCACACGGCGTCGCTGGTGCCCGACGACCCCGTGCTGTTGGTGATGGACCGGCTCGTCGCGCTGACCCGCCCCTACCAGGGGCATGTGCGGATGACCCTCACCTATCCGGCCCTGGCGCGCGCCCGCCAGCTGCTCTGGCTCATCACCGGCGAGGACAAGAAGGACGCAGTCCAGAAGCTCCTGGCGGGCGACACCTCCATTCCCGCCGGGCGGGTCGAAGCGTCGGCCTCGCTCGTCCTGGCGGACCAAGCCGCGCTCTGAGCCGGAGTCCGCGCTCAGCCGGCCCGGTGCGCGATGTCGATCCGCTCCACCGACTCGCCTCTCCCGATGAGCACCGCCGTCACCATGTCGGGCGGGAAGAGGCCGTGCTCGATCAGGCCCGGCGTCGCCGACAGGCGTGCGGCCAGCGCAGCGGGATCGCCGACCGGATCCGTGTAGTCGGCGATCACGCCCCCGTCGGGGCTGCGGGGCACGTCGCGCAGCGTCACCGCGCCGAGGTGGCGCATCGTGGCGCGCAGCCCGAACTCGAGCAGCTCGAGCGGGATCGGGGGGTGGAGCGCGGGCACCGGTTTGGACGAGTCGACGATCACGATGAAGCGGTCCGCTGCGGCGGCCACGATCTTCTCGCGGGTCTGTGCGGCACCTCCCCCCTTGACGAGCCACCCGTCGGGTGTGACCTGGTCGGCGCCGTCGATGGCCAGGTCGAAGCGGTCGATACCGTCGAAGGGCTCGACGCGCAGGCCGAGCGCGCGGGCGGCCTCCTCGGTATGCGGGGAGGTGGCGCAGCAGCGGATGTCGAGCGAGCGGGCGGCCAGCGCCGGAAGGAGAAAGGCCACGGTCGACCCGGTGCCGAGGCCGACGGTCATGGAGGTCTCGACCAGCGCGGCGGCGGCCTCTGCCGCCACCTGCTTCTCCCGTTCGGTGTTCACGCCCCTCCGTCTCGGTGTACGCGGGGCGCCGGCGCGCCCGACAGCGATGGACGCCGATGATTCTGGCAGGCTTCTCACCGCGCGTAGTGCGTGGAATCTCACCATGTGCAAAAGGAGGGCGACATGGCTGACAGCACCGCGGCCACCGCGGACGTCCTGGTGATCTTCGGTATCACCGGCGACCTGGCCAAGAAGATGACGTTCCGATCGCTCTACCGCCTCGAGGCCAGGAACATGATTCCCTGCCCGATCATCGGCGTGGCCCGCCAGCCGTGGTCCGACGACGATTTGCGCCAGCACGCGAGGGAGGACATCGAGGCAAGCGGGCAGGCGATCGACGAGGACGTGTTCCGCCGCTTCGCCGCCCGCCTCTCCATGGTGTCCGGCGACTACAACGACCCCGACACCTACACGAAGGTGGGCCAGGCCATCGAGGGCCGGCACCTCCCGGTCTTCTATCTCGAGATCCCGCCCTCGCTCTTTGCCCGCGCCGTCGAGGGCCTGAGTGCGGCCGGCCTGACGAAGAACGCCCGCGT
>DATJTU010000192.1:0-4172 GCA_035503015.1 Acidimicrobiales bacterium
ACGCGCAAAGAATCGCCGGTCGTCAGCAGATCGAGTACGAGGCCCGTGACCGTCGCCAGGGCCAAGGTTGCGGAGACGTCGTCAATCGCGGCGAGAGGCTCGTCGAGCCAGTCCCGAACCGCGTGATCGAGGAAGTCCCTGTAGCGCTCGGGATGGCGAAGCGCGAGCCCGTATGTCTCGAAGAACAGCCGCATGAGCGGAGCCTGTTCGGGGTCAGAAACCCATGCCCACACCGCTCCGAGACCTGAGCGATACGCCTGGGTCTCGGAGGACCGGCCTATGGCCCGCAGTCGGTTTCGCATCCCTCCGAGGATCTCGACGACCAGCTGCTCCTTTGTCCCGAAGTGATGCAGAAGTACCGGAGCCTGTGTGCCGAGAGCGGCGGCCAATGGCCGAAGAGACAGATCGGAAATCCCGTTGACCAGCACGTATTCGACCGCGCCGTCCAGAAGGTCTTGACGTCGTCTCGGATCAGGCGGCCGGGGCATCAGCCAACTTGGTACCGAGTGGCGAGGCGTGACTCACAGAATTACTGTAACAGTCGTAATACAAACGTCTCGCACACGACCCTGGGAGCCTTCGGTGCCGCTCGACTTCACCTCCATCATTTCCGACGAGGCGGCTCGCATCGTCGACGGATACGAGCAAGATCGGTCTGCACGCGTGCCGTGGTCGGATCGCTGGTCAGTGGGCACCGTTGCGCGGCACGTCGCGGGAACGCATCACGTCGTGGCCGGCATCGTCGAGGGCCGTCCCGATGCGAGCTTCGCCCTGTTTGCTGAACTGGCGAGCCCGGAAAAGGACGCGCCCGAATTCGTCGAATGGTTCCGGTCGGGAACCGAGTCGCTTCTCGGACAGTTGTCGAGCGCCCCCGCCAACGACGAGTGTTGGTCCTGGTACGCGGACGGCCGGAGGGTCGGCTGGTGGGCTCGACGTATGGCGCACGAGGCAGTCGTCCACCGTGCGGACATCGACGCCGCACTCGGCGAAAGGTTCTCAGTCGCGGCAGACATCGCGGCTGACGGTATCGATGAATACCTCGATGTCTTCGTGGCAGCATCGCGCGCCGGTGCCAACAGCCCCGCTGGTTCCACGATTGCGTTCGAGTGCAGTGACACGACAGATCGTTGGTGCCTCGATCTCTCAGAACCGGGCGGCCGACGCGTCACCAGGGAGCCCCGTTCTTCGTCCCTCGTGCTTCGCGGAACGGCCGAGGATCTCCTTCTGGCGATCTGGGGCCGCGTCCCGTTGTCCGAGACGGACGCATCGGGCGACGTCGAGCTCCTGGGCCGTTGGCCGGAACTCATTCCTCCGATGTGAAAGCGGGAGAGCCCTGCATCGGCGTCCGACCGGAGGCTGGGTGATGAGGACGGATCCTCTCCCAACTGCGTCGCTTTCGACGGGCGCCTTCGCCAGGGGTGACACGCACCGCCGGGACCGAAGCACCCCCAACGGGATTTGAACCCGTGCTGCCGCCGTGAAAGGGCGGTGTCCTAGGCCGCTAGACGATGGGGGCGGGCTCGTGCAATCGGCACGACAGATGGAGCCTAATGGGCACCGATGGGTACCCCCGGCGACGGCGTCTCGTGGACCACGGGGGCGGACAGGGTCTCGGGCGCGTGGTACGTGCAGGCGAGGAAGGTGTGCACGGCGCCGATCACCAACGCGGTGGCGCCGATGACGTGCACCTCGACCAGCAGAGCCGGGAGATGGGTGAAGTACTGGGTGTACCCGACCGCGGCCTGGGCGACGAGGACGACCATCAAGATGCGCGCCGCGCGGCGCACGCGCTCGGGCACCTCTCCAAGGTGGAGCGCCACGACCAACCCGATGGCGAGCCCGATCAGTAAGAGGGCGAGGCTCGAGTGCAGCTCGGCCATGTCGCGCAGCGGGACCGGCAAGCGCTTCGCGACCTGCTGGCCCGACGCGTCTCCCGCGTGGGGTCCGGCTCCGGTGGTGGCGGTGCCGGCGGCGATGACCAGCGCAAGGAGGGCGAGCAGTCCGTAGTAGAGGCGGATGAGGAGCCGCGGGACCAACAGGTGTGCAGAGCCGGGGGAGTAGTCGCGCGTCGAGCGGTGCACGAGCACGATCGCGTCGACCAAGAGCAGCATGGTGGCGAAGAAGTGGACCATGACGACATACGGGTTCAGCTTCGTGTAGACGACGATGCCCCCGAGGACAGCCTGGGCCAGGACCCCGACGACCAGCCCACCGCTCAGCCAGACGAGGTCCCGACGCCGCGGGGACCGGAAGACCGACCCGAGGAACGCCGCCGCGACGGCAACGGTGAGGACGACGGTGACGAGTCGGTTGCCGAACTCGACGAGCCCGTGGAACTGGAGGGCGGACGTGAGGTGCCCGGCCGAGCACTCCGGCCAATTGCTGCAGCCGAGGCCCGAGCCGGTCAGCCGCACGGCCGCGCCGGTCACGACGATGAGCGCGGTCATCGCCAGGGCCAGCACGTCGAGGCGGTGGCTCAGCGATGGTGAAACGGTGGGGGTGCGGCGCCGCGACACGCGGGTCAAGCGTACCGGGACCTGCCGCTTGGTCCTGAGCGAGGACCTGGTCGTAGGCTGGGCGGACATGTCCATCGAGGCACCCGCGCTCCCGCGACGGCGGGCTGGGTGGTCGTGGTCGACGGTCGGGGCCTATGTCGCCCTGACGAAGCCGCGCATCATCGAGCTCCTGCTGGTCACGACGCTGCCCACCATGGTGGTGGCGCAGCGCGGCGTGCCGCCGGTCTGGTTGATGGCGGCGACGCTGGTGGGCGGCGCGCTGGCGGCGGGCGGCGCCAACGCCATCAACATGGTCGTCGACCGGGACATCGACCGCTTGATGAACCGGACGAAGAACCGCCCCCTGGTCACCGGGGCGATGACGCCCGCGGCGGCGCTCGCCTTTGCGCTCACACTGGAAGCCGCCGCATTCGTCGAGCTGTGGCTGGCGGTGAACCTGCTCTCGGCCGTCTTGGCCCTCTCGGCGACCTTCTTCTACGTGTTCGTGTACACGCTGTGGCTGAAGCGGCGGTCCTCGCAGAACATCGTGATCGGCGGCGCCGCCGGCGCTGTCCCCGTCCTCGTGGGCTGGGCGGCGGTCACGGACAGCCTGTCGTGGGCGCCTGTGGTGATGTTCGCCATCATCTTCATCTGGACACCCCCGCACTTCTGGTCGCTGGCGGTGCGCTACAAGGAGGACTACGAGGCAGCCGACGTCCCCATGCTCCCGGTGGTGGCGTCGATGAAGCGGACGACGACCGAGATCGTCTACTACACGGTGGCACTCGTGGCGGTGACGTTCCTCCTCGGCCCGGTGGCGCACCTCGGCTGGATCTACATGATCACCGCCGCGGTGCTGGGCGCCGGATTCTTGTACCTCGTGACGCGTTTGTGGGGACTCGCCCAGAACGGGCGGGTCACCGGGCGCGACGCCATGCGGGTCTTCGGCTACTCCATCACCTATCTCACCGTGTTGTTCGTGGCGATGGCGGGCGACGTCCTCATCAGCACCCACGTTCACTAGCGTCGTCGCGCTATGACCGACGCATCGCCCCCGGGCCCGCACGGTCCCGACGCGCCCGGAACTTCGGGAGGCGAGGGCGGCCCGTCCGAACCGGAGATCGGCGCCGCGGCACCCGGGCCCGAGGCAACACGGGCGCGGAAGCCGCGCAAGGTCTTTCTCGTCGTCGGCCTCGTCCTGGCGGCCGGGCTGGGCATCGGCTTGTTCACCGGGATCGGCACGAGCCAGAGCACGACGGGCGCCCCGCACGTCGGTGGCCCGGTGCCGTCGTTCAGCGCCCCCAACGTCGGCCCCGCCGGCGCGTCGCAGGTCTCGGTTCCGGGCGACGGCGGCGGGAGCGGGGTTCCCGCCGTTCTTCTCTTCTTCGGGGCCTGGTGCCCCAGCTGCAGTCAGGAGCTCCCGCCGCTGGCGGCTGCCGTCGCCGCGCAGGAGAAAACCCACGGTGCACTGTCGGGAGTCCGCGTCATCGGGGTGGACAGCGAGGACTCAGCGTCGACAGCGCGTCAGTTCATCCACAAAGAAGGTGTGACCTTCCCGGTGGCGCTCGACCCCGACGTGAGCATCACGAACGGTCTGTTCTATTTCGACGGCGATCCCTACGCCGTGTTCGTGAAGCCTGACGGCACCATCAGCAAGATCGTCACCGGCGCCGTGCT
>DATJTU010000193.1:0-16999 GCA_035503015.1 Acidimicrobiales bacterium
CACCGCGGACGGACAGGGCTACTGGCTCGTCGCCCGCGACGGCGGCGTCTTCAATTTCGGCGACGCCGCGTTCTTCGGCTCCGCCGGCGGGATGCCCCTGAACCGTCCCGTCGTTGGCTTGGGAGCAATCCAGTCGCTCGCCGCGGGATCGCAGACCCCCCAGGAGGTGGCGCAGGACGCGCACGCCGACGGGACGGACCTGCCGCAGTTCGCCCAGGAGCCCTACGACCAAACGGTGGCGCCCGGCGGCCAGGCCACGTTCGCGGTGCAACCGATGGGGACACCGACACCGGGCGTGCAGTGGCAGGTGTCGACCGACGGTGGCCACAGTTTCGACGACATCGCGGGCGCAACGTCACCGGTGCTTACGGTGGGGCCGGTGAACGATAGCGATCAGGGTGACTGGTACCGAGCGGTGCTCACCAATACCGCCGGCTCGGACACCTCAGCATCGGTGCTGCTGACAGTGGGAGGGCCCGGAGCCTCGGCTCAGACGCCTGGCTGAGCCGACACGAGGCTTTCTGCGGCCTCTCCTTCGGGGACCCGAGCAGCCTCCCATCTCGTCTCGATCTTGCCGAAGTGCCAGACCAAGAGGGCGATGACCCAGGTGAGCACGAAGAGGCCGACGATGAAGAACCCAGCGGTGTTGATGTTGAAGTTGGCCATGGCGTTCCAGAACGAGCCCTGCAGGTTGAACTCCGAGCTCAAGAGACCGAGCAACTCGACCGTGCCGATCAGCACGGCCACGGCGACCGACAGCGCCGTGATGACCAAGTTGTAATAGACCTTGCGAATCGGCCGGGAGAACGACCAGCCGTAGGCGAAGTTCATGAAGCAGCCGTCCATCGTGTCGAAGAGGCACATGCCTGCAGCGAACAGGATGGGCAGGCACAGGATCGTCCAGAACGGCAGCCCGCTCGAGACCGCCGTTCCCGAGAGCACGAGCAGCGCCACCTCGGTGGCGGTGTCGAAACCCAAGCCGAAGAGGACACCAACGGGATACATCTTCCAGGGCGTGTCCACGCGGCGCGCCAGCGGGCCGAAGAAACGGTTCATCAAGCCACGCTGATTGAGCTGCCTCTCCAACTCGACTTCGTCGAAGCGACCAGATCGGAGGTCGCGGAACGCCTTGAAGATCGAGAAAAACACGACGATGTTCAGCGCCGCGATCAGATACAGGAAGGTCCCGGAGACCGTCGTACCCACGATGCCCGTGACGTTGTGCAGCCCCGAGCTGTCGTTCGAGACTTGATCGTCGAGGGCCCGAATACCGAAGTTGAGCAGCACGGCGAGCAAGAAGACGATCGTCGAGTGGCCGAGCGAGAAGAAGAACCCGACGCTCGTCGGGCGCTTGCCTTCGGCCATGAGCTTTCTGGTCGTGTTGTCGATCGCCGAAATGTGATCGGCGTCGAACGCATGGCGCATGCCGAGCGTGAGGGCCAAGATCCCGGTGCCGAACCCGAAGATCTCGGTCTTCGAGAGGCGGTAGTGATGCGGCGCGGCGGCGAAGAGCAGCGCGAACCCCACGGCGAAGAGCACGACGATGGTGGCTGCCATGCCGCCCAGTGACGCCCATTCCCGTCTGCTGAGCGTGCCACGGCGTGCGGTCACGCGGCCCAACGTCGTTGTCATCTGGTCGCAGCTCCCAGCACTCGAAGGCCCTCCGCGCCACTGTACGACTATTGCGACTCGCTCGCATTAGCCATTTCGTCGCACTAGTGACCTATTCGCAGTGGCGGCACAACCCGGATGTCGGCCCGGGAGCGCGGCAACCCGCCGGTACCATCGAGCCGTGGGGAGGCACGCACCAGGCAAGCCGGGCGCCGGGGAAGCGGCGACGCTCGAGGACGCCCTCGAACTGGTGCGCAGCGAGGGCGGGCGGGTCACCTCGTCCCGGCGGCTGCTGCTCCAAGCGCTCTTCGCGAGCAGCGGGCACCGGACAGCCGAAGACCTGGCAGTCGAGGTCCAGGCAGAGGCGCCGGACATCCACATCTCGACGATCTACCGCAACCTCGAGGAGCTGGAGCGCCTCGGCGTGATCGTGCACTCGCACTTCGGCCACGGGCCGACCACGTACCACCTGGCCACCTCCGTGCACGGCCACTTCGTCTGCGAGGAGTGCGGCCGCTTGATCGAGGTTCCCGAGTCGATCTTCGACGGGTTGGCCAAACAGGCGCGCACCCGCTTCGGCTTCACCATCGACCCGCACCACTTCGCGATGCTGGGCCGCTGCGCCGACTGCAGCTAGCGGCGTCGGCGACGAGCGCCGACTAGCTCACCACTGCGACGACTGCGCCAGCGTGCGCTCGAGGATGCCGAGTGTGGCCCGCAGCGCCGTCTCGGAGATCACGGGGAAGATGCCGGCGTCCTTGTAGGCCGGGTCGATGTCGGACCAGTCGTAGTACGACGTCACCAGCGTCCCGCCCTCGACCGGCTCGAGGGTGTACCCGTAGACGTGGCCGATCTGCGGGCGGATCTGGCCGAGAATGGTCCAGGCGATCTCGCGGTCGGGCTCGAAGGCCGTGATGGTCACGGTCACGTCGTACTTCCCCATCGGGTAGTCGTTCAGCGACTCGCGGTCCATGTGCACCACGAACTCGTCACCGACCTTGCTCGCAGGGTCGCCCGTCGAGTCCTGCAACATGCCGGAGCTGTCGATGGTGACGTGGCCCTTCGGGTCACGCAGCACGGCGAAGACGCGTGCCGCGTCCGCCGGGATCGTGCGCTGCACCTCGATCCGCTCGCCCGCACCTTCGGAGCTGGAGTCCTCTGCCATCTCCGCATTGTGCCACCGCCATCAGGATCCGGCTGCGCCCACCGTGAGCGCCTCGCCGCTGGGGTCGAGCTCGACGGGGGCGGGCTCGGCCCTCTCGCGCCGCTTCTTCCCCCCGCGAGCCGACGACGCAATGGCGGAGATGAAGGCCAGCCCGGCGGAGACGCCGAAGACGATGGTGAGACCGTGTTCGAAGGGCGCCGAGATCAGCTGCGGGAAGAACGCACGCCCCGTGATCACCCGTTGCGCCGTCGCCGGCAACGAAGAGAGCGCGCCGGCGGCCGACAAAAGGTGCTGCAGCGGGTTCACGCCGAGCACGGACGCGAAGAGCGACGACACCGGGGGCAGCGAGGCGACGTGGTGCGCCACGGAATGGGGCACCCCTTGGCGCTCGAGGCCGCTCGTCAGCGACTTGGGCAGGGTGCTGGCGAGGCCGGCGATCATCAGCGAGAAGAAGACGCCGATGGACAGGGCGGTGCCCGAGTTCTGGAAGGTGGCCCGCATCCCGGAGGCCGCGCCCCGCTGGTCCGCGGGCACGCTGCTCATCATCGACGACGTGTTCGGCGCACTGAACATCCCGATGCCGATGCCGTTGATGGCGATGATGATGGCGAATTCGACGTAGTTGAAGTCGACGGGCAGCGAGAGCAGCGCGAGGAAGCTCAGTCCGTAGACGATCATGCCGGCGGTGGCGAACCCACGGGCGCCGAAGCGATCGGACAGGTGGCCCGACAGCGGACCGCTGACGAGGAAGCCAGCGGTCAGCGGGAGCAGGAACACGCCGGCCCACAACGGCGTCGCGCTGTAGTCGTACCCGTGCAGCGGGAGCCAGATCCCCTGCAGCCAGATCACGAGCATGAACTGGAGCCCGCCTTGGCCGAGACGCGCCGCGAAGCTGGCGATGTTGCCGGCGGTGAAGGCGCGGATACGGAACAGGCTCATCTTGAACATGGGGTCGCGCACGTGCAGCTCGATGAACACGAACACCACCAACAGGCCCAGGCCCCCGAACAACAGCGCCAGCACCTCGGGGCTCGTCCACCCCATGGAGTGCCCGTGGTACGGCTGGATCCCGATCGTGATCGCGACGAGGATCGACCCGAGGCCGACGGCGAAGGAGGCGTTGCCCCACCAGTCCAGGCGCCCGCCCGTGCGCCGCCCGGTCTCGCGCAGGCGCCAGTAGGCCCACAGCGTGCCGTAGATCCCGACGGGCACGTTGACCCAGAAGACGGCGCGCCAGTCCCAGGCGGCGAGCAGGCCGCCGGCGACCAGGCCGATGAACTGGCCGGCCATGCCGGCCACCTGGTTGATGCCGAGTGCGAAGCCGCGCCGGTCCTCGGGAAAGGCGTCGGTGATGATCGCCGCCGAGTTCGCCATGAGCATCGAGCCGCCGATCGCCTGGAGGAAGCGCCAGCCGATCAGCCACAGCGCAGCCGTGGCACCGAAGAAGGGGTCGATGGAGAGGAGGATCGAGGCGAACGTGAAGACGGCGAAGCCTGAGTTGTAGATGCGCACGCGGCCGTACATGTCGCCGAGTCGGCCGAGCCCGACGACGAAGACGGCCTGGACCAGCCGGTAGCCCATGATCATCCAGAGGAGGTAGGTGATGTTGCCCGGCGCGAGCGGGTCCAGGTGGATCCCGCGGAAGATCGCGGGCAGGGCGATGAGGACGATCGAGCCGTCGAGGACCGCCATGAACGTCGACGCGGTCGTGTTGGCGAGGACGACCCGCTGATAGCTCTTGTCAGTCCCCGCTGGGGCCTCGTGCACCGGGACCCGGCGCGGCATCAGATGCTGTGGGCCAGTCGCTCGATCAGGGGGGCCGCCGCCAGGAGGCGGTTCAGCTCCGCCTTGGTGAAGCCCGCCGACAGTGCCTGCGAGAGCGCCTCGCTCCGCGCGCTCCGCCGCCGTTGCAACAACGCGGTGCCGGACTCGGTGAGCGACAGCACGACGCGACGACCGTCGCCCGGGTCAGCGGCGCGCACGACGAGGCCGCGGTCCTCGAGGCTTGCGACCGTCGCCCCCATCGACTGCGGACTGATCCGTTCGAGCTTCGCCAGCTCCGACGGTGAGGCTGCGCCGACGCGGTCGAGCCGGGCCATCGCCGACGTCTCGGCCGAGCTCAGGTCGCCTTCGACGGCGGGCGATTGCCGGAGGCGCTGGACGAGCAGTCGGACGCTCGCATGCAGCGCCCCCGCGACCCCTTCGACCAAAGGGTCCCGGACGATGGTGCCGTCCGCCTCGTCTGCGCCGCCCGCCCCACCCGCGCCGCCGGCTGACCGGTCAGGGGGTGCCTCGAGCGTCATATCGTAAGCCTAACCTGATAAGCCCAGACTTACTACCCGGGAGGTCGAGCCGGGGTGGAAACGCGGGGACCCTCCGGCTTACCCCTCGCTGATCAGCGACGCGTCGAGCCCGAGCAGCTCGACAGTCGTCTGGCCGGCGCGCAACGCCTCGAAGAAGCCGGCTTCCTTGGCCTCGCGGGCGCGCCCGGCGGCGAGCACCTCCTCGAGCGAGTCGCGCGGCACGAAGGTGACGCCGTCGACGTCCGCTACGACCCAGTCCCCCGCCGCGACCTCGACGCCGCCCACGCGCACCGGCGCGCCGACCGCGCCCGGCTTGTCCTTGGTGGCACCGGGCAGGGCGATGGTGGCGGAGAAGACGGGAAAGCCGTGCGCCTCGAGCGCCCCCACGTCGCGCACGCCGCCGTCGATGACGAGGCCGGCGATCCCCGCCGCCTCCGCCGCGGTCGTCAGCACCTCGCCCCAGTACCCGCGGTCGGCCACCTGCCCCACGTCGACGACGAGCGCGCTCCCGGCCGGCGCCTTCGTCACGGCAACGTGCACCGCGAGATTGTCGCCCGGCGTGCAGCGCACCGGGAACGCAGGCGCGGCCAGTCCGGCGCCGACCCAGGCCGGTCGCAGCCGCCGGTGGGCGGCGGCACCGCCCGATTCACCCAACGTCGCCGCACCCAACGCGCGCAGCGCGACCGCGACCTCCTCGTCGCTCCCAGTCCCCGTCGTCACGTGTGCCTCCTCGTGCGTTCCTGTCGTGCCGCTGCATTCGAGCACCGGGCGGGCCCCGCGCACCAGCCGTACACTGCGCCCCGTGCCCGACACCATGTTGATCGTCACCCAGGTCTCGCCGTACGTCGACGGCCCGGCCGGCGTGCACGGGACGCTCCCCCAGGCCGTCACCGCATTGTCGGAACTGGCGGATCTCGCCGGCATGTCTCCCGTCCCCGTCCAGGACGTCCGCGACGTCTCGCCGGACCTCCTCGCTGCGGCCGGCGTCCTGGCGCTCTTCACCATCGGCGAGACGCCGTGGTCGCCCGAGCAGAAGGACGCTGCCTTCACGGCGTGGCGCGACGGCAGCCTGCGCGTGCTCGGGATCCACTCGGCCACCGACGCCAGCCACACGTGGCCCGAGTACGGGACGTTCCTCGGCGCGCGCTTCGACGGTCACCCGTGGACGCAGGACTTCACCATCGACGTCGTGGACGCGGACAATCCGGCGACCGCGCATCTCGGCGCGCAGTGGGCGTGGCACGACGAGGTCTATCTCTTCCGCGACCTGCGCCCCGACGCGCGCGTGTTGCTGCGCCTCGCCGACGGCCAGGTCGACCTCTCGGTCCCCGAGGGACGGGTGCCCGCGTGCGGGTTCCCGCTGGCCTGGTGCATCGAGGACGGCCCGGCCCGCAGCTTCTACACGGCGCTCGGCCACTTCTCGCTGGCGTGGGAGCTGCCCGTCTACTTGAAGCATCTCGCCGGCGGGCTCGCCTGGCTGCGGGCAACCGCCTCGCCGAGGAGCGAGCCGAGGGCGTAACCTGACGCCTATGTCAGGTACAACCTCCGTCACGCTCCCCGACGTCATGTCGGCCGCCGTGTACCAGTCGCCGGGCGTCATCACCGTGGAAGAACGCCCCGTGCCGCGCCCGGGGCCGGACCAGGTCGTGGTGCGCGTCCACTCGTGCGGCATCTGCGGCTCCGACATCCATCAGCTGCGCGACGGGTGGGGGTTGCCCAAGGGCGTCGTGGCCGGGCACGAGTGGAGCGGCACGATCGCGGCGGTGGGCGACGACGTCACCGAGTGGTCCGTCGGCGAGCTCGTCGTGGGCGGCGCGTCGCCGCGTTGTGGGACCTGCCGCCGTTGCCTCGAGGGCAAGCCGTCGCAGTGCGAGAACCGCCACTCGATGACCGGCGAGCACAACGACGGCGCCTTCGCCGAGTACATCGTGGCGCGCGCCGCCGGCGTGCTGCGGCTGCCCGAGGGGCTCGACCCGCGCCACGCCGCGCTGGCCGAGCCGCTGTCCGTCGCCATGCACGGCATCACGCGCTCGGGCGTCTCGCCGGGCGACAGCGTCATGGTCTTCGGCGCCGGCCCGATCGGCGCGTTGAGCATCGCCGCGCTGCGCGCCATGGGGATCACCGACATCAGCGTCGTGGAGCCGAACGAAGCCAGGCGCACGCTGGCGATGGCGCTCGGCGCGGCCGAGGTGGTCGACCCCGCCGATCTCGAGGTGTTCCCCTCCTGGGAGCCCGAGCGCCAGTCCTCGCGGGCCGCGCACGTCGTGCTCGAGTGCTCGGGTCACCGGGCGGCGATCGAGGCCGGCTTCTGCCAGGTCCGGCGCGGCGGCATCCTCGTGATGGTGGGCGCGGGCATCGACCACCCGAAGTTCGACATCAACCGGATGATCCTCAACGAGCTCACGGTGACCGGTTCGTTCGTCTACGACCTGGGCGGGTTCGAGCGGTCGCTCGAACTGTTGGCGTCGGAGGGCTTCCCGGCCGACCTCCTGATCGAGGCCGACACCGTGCCGCTGGAGGGGATCGTGCAGGCTCTCGAGGATCTCGCCGTCGGCCGCATCGCCGGCAAGGTCATGGTCGTCCCGGAGGTGCGTTCCTGATGCCACATCCCTTCTACCCATCGGGCACGCCGCGCTTCAACCACGTGGCGATGTCGTTGCCGGCCGACCTGCTCGGCGCGGACAACCGCACCGACATGTGCCGCTTCTTCCACGAGGTCCTCGGCTTCGAGGAGATGGAGGTCATGACCGAGGACCGCCGGCGCCTGATCCTCAGCTGCGTGCACTGGGACCAGTTCATCTTCCTCATCGCCGAGGAGGACCCGATGCGCTGCCCGCGCATGGACCACTACGGCTTCTCGGTGGGGTCGCTGGACGAGCTCAAGGGGATCCAGGAGCGCGCGGAGTCCTTCCGCAAGAGCGACGACCGCATGGAGCTCATCGACCTGCACGTGGACGACCAGAAGGTGGTCAAGATCCACTCCCTCTACGTCCGCTACCTGCTGCCGATGACGATCGAGTTCCAGTACTGGGAGTTCCCCGAGCCCGCGGAGGCGGCGAGCAGCACCAACTGAGTCGTCGCACACCTGGACCCCTCGCGCCCCGGCGGCGCGGCCGTCGAAGTCAGCGAACGGCCCCCACCATCGGAGGGGAAAGGGGAAGTCCCGGTGGGAGCCGCCCGCTGGGTCGTAAGAGGGTGGGAACCCTCAGCGGGACGGATCGCCTCTACCCTTTCCCCGCGCCTCGCGTCGGCGCGCTGCCGAGGCCAGCAGCACACGGCGGAACCGGGTCCCAGCGGCTCCTCCGTTTCGTTGTTGCAACCTCGGTTTACACCCGGTGGGCCAGGCACGCAAGGGGTTGTGCGCCCGACCGGGACCCCGATGCGCCGACGGCGCGGCCGCGGCGGCCCGTGGCGAGCACCGCGCCGATACCGTGCCGGTCATGGCACCCGCTCCCCCTCCCCCGCCCGCAGCTCCGCCACCCCCGGCTTCGACGCCGGCCCGAACCGGGTCGCGGCCGACGCAGGCCGCGCTCGCCCAGCGCTTCCTCGCCGCCCACGTCCCCGGCACGCCGCTGCTCATGCCGAACGCCTGGGACGTCGGCTCGGCCGTCCTGTTCGCGTCGCTCGGCTTCGACGCACTGGCCACGACCAGTGGCGGGTTCGCCGCCAGCAGGGGCCGCCTCGACGGCGCCATGGACAAGGACGAGGTGCTGGCGCACAGCCGGGAGCTCGCGGACGCGGTCGCGATCCCCGTCTCGGCCGATCTCGAGAACTGCTTCGCCGACGAGCCCGAGGGCGTCGCGGCGACCATCACCGCGGCGATCGGCACCGGCCTGGCCGGTGGCTCGATCGAGGACTTCACACGGGACCGGTCGAACCCCATCTACGGGCTGGAGCAGGCCGCCGAGCGCGTGCGCGCCGCGGCGGAGGCGGCGCACAGCGGGCCGGTCCCCTTCGTGCTCACCGCCCGCGCCGAGAACTACCTCCACGGCCGCACCGACCTGGCGGACACGATCGCCCGACTCCAGGCGTACCAGGAGGCCGGCGCCGACGTGCTCTTCGCGCCGCGCGTCGTCGAACCCGCCGAGCTCACCCAACTGCTCGCCTCGGTCGACCTGCCGGTGAGCGTCCTCGTGACCCCGAGCGCGCCGCCGGTCGGGGAACTCGCCGCGCTCGGCGTGAGCCGGATCTCGGTCGGCGGCGCGGTGGCCGCAGCGGCCTACGGCTTCGCGGTGCGCGCCGTCACGCAGCTGCGCGACGAGGGGACGCCGAACTACTGGGAGCTGGCGGGCGAAGCGCGCACGGCCATGGTCGACGGGTTCGCCAAGCCCGGCTGAGGGCCGGTGCGTCAGGGACGCAGCGCGACCGTCACCTCGATCTCGACCGCGCCGTTGCGCGGCAGTGCTGCCACGCCGATCGCCGAGCGCGTGTGGCGCCCGGCCTCGCCGAACACGTCGGCCAGCACCGCGCTGGCGCCGTCGACGACGGCGGGCTGTTGGTGGAAGTCCGGCGCGGAGGACACGAAGCCGGTCACCGTGAGCACGCGCTCGATGCGGTCGAGCGACCCGAGCGCGTCCTCCAGCACGGCGAGCGCGTTCAGTGCGCAGACGGCCGCCGCCTCGCGACCCTCGTCGACGCTGACGGTGTCGCCCAGCCGGCCGAGGCACGTGAGCTCGCCCGCGATGCGTGGGAGCTGCCCCGAGGTGCGCGCGACCCCGTCGTGCACGACCACCGCGTCGAGCGGGTCGTGCGGCGGGTGCGGCCCGTGCAGCGTCAGGCCCAGCTCGGCGAGCCGGGCGCGGATGGTGCCCTCTGCCATGGCGGCCTACCGCATGTAGGGGTAGATGTTGGCGAAGTTGGTGTTGACCTTCTCGGGCAGCGGGAAGATGTCACCGAGCTGCTTGCCGCCCCAGATGATCTTGGCCGAGCGCTCGACCAGCGCCGTGTTGTGCATCGCCTTCTCCATGGTGGTGCCGACGGCGACCATGCCGTGGTTGGCGATGAGGGCGGCCCCGCGGCTGTCGAGCGCCTTGACCACCTGCTCCGCCAGGTCGGGCGACCCGCTCGGGGCGTACTCGGTGCAGCGGATGTCGCCCCCGAGGTACACGGTGAACTCGTCGATGCAGCTCGGGATGTCCTGGTGCGCGACGGCGAACATCGTGGCGTAGACGGCGTGGGAGTGGATGCAGACTGCGATGTCCTCGTAGGCCGCCTGCACCGCGAGGTGGAGGTACTTCTCCGACGTCGGGCCGCGCTCGCCGCGCACGACCTCGCCCGCGGGGTCGACGATCACGATGTCGTCGACGGTCATGAGGGTGTAGTCGAGCGAGGAGGGGGTCACCGCGATGTTGCCGTCCTCCATGCGGGCGGACAGGTTGCCCGACGTTCCCTCGACCAACCCCTTCGAGAGGAGCTCCTTCGCGGCGGCGCAAATCTGCTCGGGTGCGTTCTCGATGAAGGTGGCCATGTCCCGGGTGCTCCTCACGCTCGTGGGGCGACGGTCGTCCCCCGTGGTCGGTCCGATCGTACAACGCCTGGCGCAATGCCTGACACGGCTGTCAGGGAACTGGCGGGGAGGTACTGTCGCGGCTCATGGGACTCCTCGACGGTCGTGCGGCAGTGGTCACGGGCGCGGGACGGGGCATCGGGCGCGACATCGCCCTCTGCCTCGCCTCCGAAGGCGCCAAGGTGGTGGTCAACGACGTCGGCGTCACGCTCGGCGGCGAGGGGACCGAGGAGGACCCGGCGGCGCAGGTGTGCAAGGAGATCGAGGCGGCGGGCGGCACCGCGGTCCCCAACCACGACTCGGTCAGCGACTTCGAGGCGGCCGGCCGGATCATCGGGACCGCCGTCGACTCGTTCGGCTCCATCGACATCGTGGTGAACAACGCCGGCATCGTGCGCGACCGCACGCTGGTGAAGATGGAGGAGTCCGACTACGACGCCGTGATCGGCGTGCACCAGAAAGGGACCTTCAACACCGTCCGCCACGCCGCGCCGCTGATGAAGGACGCCGGCTACGGTCGCATCGTCAACATCACCTCGTCGGCCGGGCTGCGCGGCAACTTCGGCCAGACCAACTACGGCGCCGCGAAGGCCGCCATCATGGGGATGACCTTCGTCTGGGCCCTCGAGCTCGGCAAGTACGGCATCACGGTCAACGCGGTCGCGCCGGCCGGCTTCACGCGCATGACCGAGAATCTCTACGCCGGCGGTGAGGCGCCCGCCGACCAGGACCCCGCGCTGAACGCGCCGCTCATCGCGTTCTTGGCCTCCGAGGACGCCGCCTACGTGAACGGGCAGGTCCTCGGGCGCACCGGGTTCGCCTACACGCTCTTCCAGACGCCGCGGCAGATCGCCGCCATGTGGCGCGACGGCGGCTGGACGCCCCAAGAGGTCGCCGACCACTTCCACGACGTGCTCGGCCAGCACCTCCAGCCGGTCGGCATGGGGGACCACCCGTTGCTCGGCAAGAAGGGCTGAGCCCTCGTCCCGCCCTGGGTAGGGTGGGTTCGACACCGACAGCCAGGGAGGGCCAGGCCATGCTCGTGCGGGACAAGATCTACATCAACGGGGCGTGGGTCCCCTCGACCGGCAAAGGCACCTTGGAGGTCATCGACTCCGCCACCGAGGACGTCTTCGCGACCATCCCGGAGGGCACCGCCGAGGACGTCGACAAGGCGGTCCAGGCCGCCGCCGCGGCGTTCCCCGGCTGGTCCGCCACGTCGCACGAGGAGCGCAGCAAGCTGCTCACGCGCATCGGCGAGGCGCTGGCAGCGCGCACCGACGAGGTGGCACAGGTGATCAGCCACGAGGTCGGCATGCCGATGACCCTCTCGGGCTCCATCCAGGTCGGCCTGCCCGCCGGCGCGTTCGCCGACGCGGCCAAGGCAGCGGAGACCTTCCAGTGGGAAGAAGAGATCGGCAACTCGCTCGTCGTCCACGAGCCCATCGGCGTCGTGGGTGCGATCACGCCGTGGAACTACCCGCTGTACCAGATCGTCCTCAAGGTGGCCCCGGCGCTCGCGACAGGGAACACCGTCGTCCTCAAGCCGAGTGAGGTCGCACCGATCAACGCCTTCATCCTGGCCGACGTCATCGACGAGGTAGGCCTGCCGCCGGGTGTCTTCAACCTCGTCTCGGGCACCGGCCCGGTCGTGGGCGAGGCGATCGCCGCCCACCCCAAGGTCGACATGGTCTCCTTCACGGGCTCGACCCGCGCCGGCCGTCGCGTCATGGAGCTGGCCGCCGAGGGCATCAAGCGTGTCTCCCTCGAGCTGGGCGGCAAGTCGGCCAACGTCCTTCTCGACGACGCCGACTTCGCGGCCGCCGTCCCAGCCGGCGTGTTCGGCTGCTACATCAACTCGGGCCAGACCTGCTCCGCGCTCACGCGCATGCTGGTCCCGCGCGAGAAGCTGGCCGAGGTGGAGCAGCTGGCTGCCGGCGCCGCGGCGGGTTTCGCCCCCGGCGACCCCTTCGAGGCCGGCAAGCTGCTCGGGCCGTTGGTCTCCGCCGTGCAGCGCGACCGGGTGCGCGGCTACATCAACAAGGGCATCGAGGAAGGCGCCAAGCTCGTGGCGGGCGGGGCCGAGGCACCCGACGGCCTCGACAAGGGCTTCTTCGTGCAGCCGACCGTGTTCTCCGAGGTGACGCCGGACATGACGATCGCCAAGGAGGAGATCTTCGGGCCCGTGCTCTCGATCATCCCCTACGACACCGAGGAAGAGGCGATCGCGATCGCCAACGGCACGCCCTACGGCCTGGCCGGCGCCGTGTGGAGCGGCGACACGGCGAGGGCGGAGCGGGTGGCGCGCCAGATGCGCACCGGGCAGGTCGACATCAACGGTGGCAACTTCAACCCGAGCGCACCCTTCGGCGGCTACAAGCAGTCGGGCATCGGGCGCGAGCGCGGCAAGTACGGGCTCGAGGAATTCGTCGAGACCAAGGCGATGCAGCGCTGAGCTGAACCGTCGCCGGTGCCCGCGGCACCGGCGAGATGGCGGCAGTCGTCGCTATGCCAGCGGGTTGCGCCAGCCGGGCGACCCGGTGTGGGCGCCACCGGCCACGCGGAGGCCGATGTAGTTGCGCTGCGCCTCGACGGTGCCGGCGCCGATGCACAGGCCGCGGATGTCGCGATAGGCCCGTTCGAGCGGGTACTCGCGCGAGTAGCCGTAGCCGCCGTGGATCTGCATGGCCTCGTCGCAGACGAATTTCGCCGCCAGGTTGGCGGCCGTCTTCGCGATGGCCGTCTCGAGGGCGGGCGGCGTGCCGTGCGGGCCGGCGAGCCGCACCGCGCGGGCGAGCAGCAGGCGTGCCCCCTCGAGCTGGACCGCCATGTCCGCCAGCTTCCACTGCAGACCCTGGAGGTCGGCCAGCGGACGCCCGCCGATGACCCGCTCGTTCATGTAGCGCACCGCGTGCTCGAGCGCGCCCTGCGCGGCGCCGACGCACATCGACGCGTTGCCGCAGCGCTCGTGGTTGAGGTGCGAGAGCAGCACCTTGAAGGCCTCGGTGTTCGACGGGTCGCCGGCGATCAGCACGTCGTCCTCGGTGATCTCCACGCCGTCGAAGGCGAGTTCCGCCTCGGTGGCGGCGTGGATGCCCATTCCCTTGTGCCGGCCCGTGACCGAGACGCCGTCGCGGTCGGTGGGCACGATCACCGCACCGATCCCCTTGGCTCCTTCGCCGCCGGGCCAGCGGCACCACACCAGGACCCCCTGGGCCACGTCACCGAGCGTGGAGTAGTTCTTGTACGCGTTGAGCCGCCAGCGGCCCGGTCCGTCCTCCACCAAGGAGGCGCGCATGTTCTGCACCGCGGAGCCGGCGTCGGGCTCGGTGATGCCGATGCTGATCAGCGCGTCGCCGTCGGCGGCGGCGGGCAGCCAGCGCTCCTTCATGGCCTCGGGCCCGAGGTGCTCGATCCCCCGCGGCGGCCCGTTGAACGTCAGCTGGCAGCAGATGGCAGAGGAGACGTCGGCGCGCGCGATCTCCTCGAGGACGATCGAGGCCTCCACGTCGCCGAGGCCCATGCCTCCCCACTGCTCCCCCACCGTGATGCGGAGCAGGTCGGAGGCCGCCAGCGCCTTGCGCACCTCGGTGGCCACGACGCCGTCCTCGTCGGCCTGGTGCGCCCGTGGCGCCACCTCGCGATCGGCGACGTCGCGGGCCAGCTGGCGCAGCGCGGCCTGGTCGTCGGTCTCGCCCAACAGGTCGACGCCGGCTCCCCCGGCTCCCCCCGATCCGCTCATCAGCCGAGCTCGGTCCCGACGATGCCGACGAAGCTCACGCCCTCGCCCGGCGCGCCGCCGAGGTTGTGGGTCAGCCCGAGCGTCCGGCCGGGCCCGACGGTGGCGATCTGGCGCTCTGGCGGCGCCTCGCCGCGCAGCTGGAGCCAGCACTCGAAGAGCATCCGCAGGCCCGACGCGCCGATCGGATGCCCGAAGGACTTCAAGCCCCCGTCGGGGTTGACCGGCAGGTCACCGTCGCGATCGAAGGTGCCCTCGAGCACCTCCTTCCACGCGGTGCCGCGCTCGGCGAAGCCGAGATCCTCCATCAGCACGAGCTCGGTCGGGGTGAAGCAGTCGTGCACCTCGGCCATGGCCAGCTGCGTGCGCGGCTCGGTGATGCCGGCCTGGGTGTAGGCGTCCTCGGCCGAGCGCACGACCTCTTCGAACGTCGTGTAGTCGTAGGCGGGGTCGATCGGCCCGGCCGCCGGGCCGGCCACGAAGGAGAGGGCCTTCACGTAGAGGGGGTTCGCGCAGTAGCGGTGGGCGTCCTCGGCCCGGCAGATGATCGCGGCGGCCGCGCCGTCGCTCACGCCGCTGCAGTCGAAGACGCCGAGGTCGCCGGCCACCAGCGGCGCCTTGGCGATCGTCTCCATGGAGACTTCCTTCTGGAACTGCGCCCGCGGGTTGCGCGCGCCGTTCAGGTGGTTCTTGTAGGCGATGCGGGTCATGACCTCCTTCAGCTGGTCCTTGTCCACCCCGTACTTGTGCGAGTACGAGGGGGCGAGGAAGCTGAACGCGGCCGGGGACGACAAGCCGGGGTCGGTGCCGTCGCCGACCGCCCGGATCCCGGTCAGGCCCGAGTACCCGGTGTCCTTGAGCTTCTCCACGCCGACCGCCATGGCCACGTCGTAGGCGCCGGAGGCGACGGCGTAGCACGCGTTGCGGAACGCCTCGGACCCGGTCGCGCAGTAGTTCTCGACCCGGGTCACCGGCTTGTAGTCGAGCTTGAGCGGCCTCGAGAGCGTCACCCCGCACACGCCCGACGTCATCGTGCCCAGCCAGAAGGCGTCGATGTCGTGGATCGACATGCCGGCGGACGCGGCGGCCTCCGTCGCCGCGTCGGTCAAGAGGTCGTCGACGCCCTTGTCCCACAGCTCGCCGAAGCGGGTACAGCCCATGCCGATGATGGCCACCTGGTCGCGAATGCCGCTGCTCGCCATGGTCCTACGCTCCTTGCTCCGCTGCGTCGCTCGTCTTCTGTGCAACCCCGGACAGCGGCCGCGCCTTCCAGAAGTAATTGTGCACGCCCTGCGCGGTCCAGATGCGCCGGAACGTCATCTCCACCCGCTCCCCGATCGACAGCTCGTCGGGCCGGGCGTCGGTCATCTCGCAGCGGAAACGGCCGCCGCCGTCGAAGTCGATGATCACGCCGATCACCGGGGGCGACAGCGAGAAGGCCAGGTGGTCGATCGTGAAGGTGGCGACCGTGGCGGGCACGTCAGCCAGGCGCTCTGCCTGCATCTGGTCGATGGCGTGGCAGTTGAGGCAGGCTCGCGTCGGCGGCATGTGGCGGAAGCCGCACACCGTGCACCGGCTGGCGGCGAACGCGTACTTCCACTCTTCGGAGCGGTGCACCGTGGGGGCGCCGGGCCGCTCGGGGTCCGGGCGCCGTGGCGGTTCGCGATGCATCTGGCCGCGCCAGGTCAGGAACGACGCATACGACAGGTCGTCACGCCCCGACTCGATCTGCTGGGCCACGGTCGTCACGCCGGCCTCGGCGCGGGCACGCTGCGCGCCGGCCAGCTCGTCGGTCGTGCGGAGCACGAAGGCGTCGGCACCGTCGGCGAGGGAGAGCACGGCGATCACCTGTCCGGGCTCGGCCCGGTCGAGCACGTCGCAGAGGGCGATGGCGGCGTGGGCTGCGCCGAGATTCCCGAGCGCGCCCATGAGGTCCGGCGCCAGGACGCCGTCACGCACACCGAGGCCCTTGGTCGCCGCTTTCACCGCCCGCGCGTGCAGCCCGGTGACGATCGCGTGGTCGACGTCGCTCTCGGCGAGCCCGGCGTCCTTCAACGCGGCGGCGAACGCCTCCCGGGCGAGCGGGACGTAGAGCTCCTCGCCGAAGCGCTCCTCCCAGACGTGCGAGTCCGCTTCGCCGGGCACACGCCAGCGGTCGAGGAACTCGTCGCTCGCGGCGCCCCGCCCGATCAGGTGCGCGACGGCGCCCGTGGGCGCGCAGACGAAGGCGGCCGCGCCGTCACCGCTGTCACGCTCTTCGCCGGACCCGGCCAGGCCGGTCCGCAGGTCGGCGACCGCGGCGAGCGTGGTGCGCCCGGCGGTGCTCCCCTCGCCGGCAGCGACGAGCGCTTGGAGCAGCGTCCCGATGGCCGAGCGTGACGAGCCGTCGAAGTCGTAGGCCCCGCTCGCCCGTCCGAGGCCGAGCGCGGCGTGCACGGTCGTCGCGCTGGTCTTGTCGAGATACGGCGGGTCCGGCGTCGAGAGGAACAAGTCCTGCACCGCGCCGGCCCCGGGGCCCGAGGCGAGCGCCCGGCGACCCGCCTCGACCGCCAGCGTCGTCGTGTCCTCGTCGTAGGAGGCCACCGCCCTCGTCCCCTTGCCGCCGCCGCTCCCGAGTACCGAGCCGATCGCCGCACGCTGCAGGCGCCAGTACGGCAGGTACGTGCCCCAGGCTG
>DATJTU010000194.1:0-6805 GCA_035503015.1 Acidimicrobiales bacterium
GGATCGATGGGTGGCCAACACCTGAACGCGCAGATCGTCGGGATGGCCTTCGACCCGACGACGGGTGGCTATTACGAGGTGGCCTCCGACGGCGGGATCTTCGCGTTTCACGCACCGTTCCAGGGATCGATGGGCGGCCAGCGCCTCGCCGCGCCAATCGTCGGCATTGCCTTCGACGCGACGACAGGGGGCTACTTCGAGGTGGCCTCCGACGGCGGCATCTTCTCCTTCAATGCGCCGTTCCAGGGATCGATGGGCGGCCAACACCTGAACGCGCCGATCGTCGGGATGGCCATCGACACGACGACGGGCGGCTACTACGAAGTCGCGTCCGACGGTGGGATCTTCGCGTTCCATGCGCCGTACGCAGGCTCCATGGGCGGCAAGGCCCTCAACAAGCCGATCGTCTGCATGGGCTTCGACCCGAATACCGGCGGCTATTATGAGATGGCTTCCGACGGCGGCATGTTCGCCTTCAACGCACCGTTCCAGGGCTCGATGGGTGGCCAGCGCCTCAACATGCCGATGGTGAGCATGGCCGTCAGTTGAGGTGTGACTGATCACAGCATGAACGGGTGACTGCCGAGCCCCGTCGACTGCGACGGGACGACGGGTCCAGCAGCGCGTGGAAGTCCCCTTACCCACCCTCGGTCCGTGCGTAGTCAGCTCCTGGTGATGCTCGATGCCCGATGCTCCATGAACTGTGCGCTGTGCTGGGCCTGCTGAGTAAATGGGGATTCGAACCCCGTTGCGCGACCCACACGCTCGCCATGGTGCCGGTTGAAGGCATTGTTTCTGGCTTGACCCCCAGAATGGGCTGGAACTCGCTCTACGTTCTTCCCTACCAACTCCACGCGCAGCGGCTCGGCTAGACCTCCGACAACTCGGTGGTCCAGTTCGCCTCCTGGATCCGTGCGTCCAGCTCACGGAACAGACGCGCCACGTCCGAAGCCTGCTCTCGCAGACCCTTGACGTCGAGGGCTCGCATGAACTTCAGCTCGGACCGGGTGGCCCGCAGGTACACGCCCTGCTGCTGTCCACCACCCGAGGCCGCGTCGGCTGAAGCCTTGAGCAGCCCGAAGCGGAGGCGGAGCACGTCTCGCTCCGCCAACGCATCGGTCAACGTCCGGCCGTCGGCCATAACGGTGCCCGAGTTGGTCCGGTTGATGTTCCGGATCAGGCCCTCGAGCTCATCGAGCACGGTCGACGCCGCCGCCACGAGATCGCGTGCGTCCTCGGGCGGCTTCTCGCCCTCCTGGTAGCGGGCGCTCACCTGGATACGTTGCTTGAGCTGCTCCAGGGTCCTGTTGCGGTCGGCACGCAACAGCAGTGCCTCTGCCAACTTCATTGTTCCTTCTCCTTCGACTCGACACGTTGACAACCAAACAGCGCGCCAGATTGGGGATCGTTGATCGATCAGAGAGCCGGTGGAGAGTGTCGAACTCTCGCGCCCCCGCTTACGAAGCGGGCGCTCAGCCACCCGAGCATCACCGGCGCGAGTACCCCCGACACGATTCGAACGTGCAACACGCTGGGTTTGAGCCAGCTGCCTCTTCCGTTTGGGCTACAGGGGCCAGTTTCGTCGGGGCCTCGGGTGCTGACCCCGACACGGATGGTTCATAAGACCGTCCTGGGCGACCGGCCCGGCCCCAGTCGCAGCGCTCCGTACTGACCGGAGATCTTCGGGCTTATGAGACCCGTGAGGTCACCATCCCTCCCCGCTGCGGTGATTTCGGGTCCGCGGACCCAGGGTGAATGAGGAGAATCGAACTCCCTGCTGAGTGGGTCACTACCACCTGCCTCTCCATCCGGCTCCATTCACCAAGCGGGCGGTTGCCTCCGCCCCGTGCATCCGGGAGGTGCTGACCCTCCGACTTCCACGGTGTGAACGTGGTGCTCTTCCGCTGAGCTACGGATGCTCGATGCTGCGTGCTGGCGGCCGGGCTCGAACCGGCTCAATCGGGATCAAGAGTCCCGGGCCCGTCCCGCCGGGCGCCACCAGCGAATGGTCGGCCCGCCCCGTGTCGAACGAGGCCCTCCGCTGTATCAGAGCGGCGTCGTCACCGGCTGACTCCGGGCCGCGGTGATGGTGGACACAGGGTGTTTCGGAAACCCGACCTCCGGCGTGTCGTGCCGGCGCTCTGCCTCTGAGCTATGTGTCCCTGGTGGTCATGGGTGGTTTCGATCCACCGCCTCGCGCGTTTCAGGCGCACGCTCTCCCAACTGAGCTACACGACCATGGAGCCGGCCCCGGGACTCGAACCCGGATCAACTGGGTTACAAAGCCAGTGCCCGTCCTCTCGGGCCCGGCCGGCACTCCTTGTGGCAGCTCCGTCAAGCCGCGTCGTCGGGCGTTGCGTCCTCGTCGGACCGCGGGACGACGCGTAGGACCGGAGTCGCGGCCGGACCTGCCAGGAGGATCTCCGCGAGGCCGACCGACGCCGACTTATCCTCGACTGTGGGGACGAGCTGCAGATCGTTTCGCCGCATGCCTGCTTCTCCTTTCTTGGTTGTTCGGGAGGAAGGTGTCGAACCCTCATCTCAAGGTCCAATGCCTTGTGTCTTGCCGTTGGACGACTCCCGAGTGGACGGCTGGAGGGGTCAATGGGTACCGCCCCCATTACTCGTGGGGTTGGAAGCCACGCGTGTATCTGTCAACACCTTGACCCCGAAGAGCAGTAGGCGGGTGCTGACCCCGCGACCTTCTCGTTGGCAACGAGACGCTCTGCCACTGAGCTACTACTGCGATGGAGGCACCGGCTGGAGTCTCACCAGCGTGTCCCGGGTTGCAACCGGGTACCTGAATCCTCGGCCACGGTGCCAGGGCTGCGGAGGAGGGCCTCGAACCCCCGACGACGGTGGGTAACAACCACCCGCTCTCCCGACTGAGCTACTCCGCAAAGGCGCGCACTGGATCACGTCATGCCCCGGGGGGAGTGCATGCCGGCTTTCCTTGTGTGTTGTCCACCGCGGGCCTTGCGCCCACAGGACGGACCGGGGTGCGCAACTCCGGCCGATGGTGACCCGTACAGGAATCGAACCTGCGTCCGCTGCTTGAGGGGCAGCCGTCCTACCGCTAGACGAACGGGCCGTGAACTGCGCGGAAGGTAGAGGTGTCGAACCCCCACGGCAGGGCCGTGTCACTGTTTTCGAAACAGGGTGCCCCCAGCCAACGAGGCATACCTTCCAAGGCGGAGGGGCAGCGGATCGAACGCTGGCGAGGTCGTCCTCGGCCATCGCTTAGCAAGCGAGCACCTTCCCACTCGGTCAACCCTCCATGTCTCGGCTCGGCTCGAAGCTCCGCCGACAGCGCCCCGGGCTCGATTCGAACGAGCATCCTCCGGCTTAGGAGGCCGTTGCGCGTCCAGTCGCGCCACGGGGGCAACGCGGACCGAACCGACGCGGTCCAAGAGCCACCACCCGGAGCCGACCCGGGGACCTCAGCCGTACCAAGGCTGCGCTCTTCCCACTGAGCTATGGCGGCGTGGCCTCGTCGACTGGACTCGAACCAGCGGCCTCTGCCTTCGGAGGGCAGCGCTCTTGTCCCGCTGAGCTACGACGAGATGGCACCCCGGCCAGGACTCGAACCCGGAACTGGAGATTCGTAGTCTCCCGTGATCGTCCGTTTCACCACCAGGGTCTGGCGCCACAGGCGGGTTTCGATCCCGCTGCCTCCGCCGTGACAAGACGGCGCTCTCCCGATTGAGCTACTGCGGCACGTCGAGGCGCTGACCCGGCCTCACCGGTGCTCGGGAAGATGGGATCGAACCACCGTCTCTCGGTCCAGAGCCGAGCGTCCCTACCGCTGGACCACTCCCGAATGTTGCAATGCCAGTGCATCGCACGTCTGGTTGAACGGACTCGAACCGCCGACCCCCCGGTCCCGAACCGGGTGCTCTGCCAAGCTGAGCTACAACCAGCTGTGTCGGCCAAGACGTCTCCCGGCCGAGTGCGCCTCGAGGGACTCGAACCCCCGACGACATGGATTAAGAGTCCATCGCTCTCCCAACTGAGCTAGAGGCGCTCGTGTGCGGGCGGAGAGGGTCGAACTCTCATGGGTGTGAGCCCACCGGGGTCTGAGCCCGGCGCGTCTTCCTGTTCCGCCACGCCCGCATGGTGGACCCAGCCGGGCTCGAACCGGCACGCGTCTCGCTGCAAACGAGGTGCACTGCCACTCGTGCTCTGGGCCCAGGGTCCCGGTGGGTCGAATCGAACGACCGCAGGCACAATGCCGCGCGGGTTACGGCCGCGCTCCTCTAACCAACAGAGGTCACCGGGGCGGGATCGGTCGGTGTGACGGCGGCATTGCGCGCCGTCCCGATCCCCAATCTGGCGTACTATTTAGTTGTCAATATGCGATGGTTCTTTTGCCGATTTAGGCAAAAAGGGCATGGCTTCGCCCAGCAGGGGTGGCAGGAGTCGAACCCACGTCCGCCGGGTTGGAGCCGGCTGTCCGTTCCGCTGGACTACACCCCTTCGAGGTGATCGTTCGGTTGTGCGTCTGGCCCAGAACGCAAAAGAGCCGCCCCCTTTCGGAAGCGACTCCTCAACGACCTAGACCTGGAATAGTCCTAGTTATGCCGTTGAGGGCACCTCCTGGGGGTCGATCCGGACCCAATTGAAGGATTGCGCCTTCAATGATTCGGTCATGGCTCGCCCGCGCGACGTCAGAAGGCCTGTCGGGCCTTCTGCGTGCCGGACCGACCGGCAACTTCTCGCGTAGACGTACCGCATGTTCGAAATGCTATAGGAGAATGAACCTGTATGGAATCCCTTTTCCTATATGTTCCGTCATCTCTCACGCATCATTTGATTCTTTGCGTCTGAGGACTCGGTGAATATCTACGGCGCGAAGAACGTGCGTCGGATGGCTCGGACTGAGTCCAACGACCACGCGGCGTATCGTGCCCGGGCGAGCGTGTTGGCATCGGTGCCTATGGAGGGTCGCCGGGCAGTGAGATTTCTTCCAACGAGTCCGGAACCTCTCGTGCTGCGCTCGAAAAGGGCGTGAGGGCGACTCGGCACCTCCCGGGAGGTCGTCCGGGTGCCACGCGACGACGAACTCAGTCGAGGCGGACTACGGAGCGCTCAAGTTTGCGATGCATCCGAGCCCAACGAAGCTCCGTCTCGCACCAGAGTGAACGTGCCGGTTTGTCAATCAAGTTGTCTGCGCCCCGAAGACCTACGGAGCCTGGCTACAAGTTGTCGGCGGCCACCGGTCTCAAACTTGTCGATGTGCTTCCTGGTGGTAGTCGTCGGTTCAGTCCGATCAGCTTGAAGCCGCCGGCCCCGGTGGTCGCGTGTCGTGCCCAGTGAGCCGTGCAGCGCGGGATGCCGTTCGTTCGAGGACGCTCGTGGTAGCTGGGGGAGGGTTGCTCGCGTCGAGGACGTTCCGTAGCGCCATTGCGAGCATCTGAGCCTGTGCGCTCTCTTTTTGAACGGCTAGGAAGGTGGTGACTTTCACGGACGGCGCGACGATCCGCCGGAACGCCACTTCGTGTGGAGATTGTCGGGCAAGCAGCGCAGCCTTGTTGGGGTAGAAAACCGTCCACGATGGCAGTCTCGCGGTACCGATGAGGGCGAGCATGTCTTCGTCGGTTCCAGCGGCAGTCCGTTGAATGGTCCTGCCGATGGACTGGTGTGCGACGACGAGGGCATCAACAAGCACGGGACTTTCGTCCCGCTCCGGTAGCCGTACTGGCATGGTGGCTAGTTCGTCGAGACGAACCGTTCGGCGCCGTGGGCGGGTGAGAGAGGCCGGCATCGCGGCGACCAGAGCCTCGGTGAAGATCGGGACTCGCTCGATGTCATCCGGGAGCGGATCGTTCGCGGTGCGGACGATGGCGGCCGAGAGCTTGCCTTGGACGAGTTGCCTCAGACGTTGTTGTTCGGGTACCCGGACGAGCTCGACGGTCAGGTCGGGTGAATGGCGGGCCAGCTCGTCGAGGGACTGTCGGAGGAGATCTCCGAGGCCGGAGCTGGTCCCCACCCGCAGCGTCAAACCGGAGGTCTCTATGTGTCGGATCGCCTGGGTGGCGTTATCCACGGCGTCGAGGATCCCCTGGGCGTGCGGCAAGAAGGTTTTCCCGGCGGGCGTGAGTTCGACGATGCGAGTGGTGCGGTGGAAGAGGTCGACACCGAGCTCCCGCTCGAGCCTCCGGATCTGCTGGCTGACTGCGGGCTGGACGATGTGGAGTTTCTCGGCGGCGTGTCCGAAGTGACGTAGTTCGGCTACGGCGAGGAAGCAACGGACTTGACGGATCTCCACGAGGTCACCTCATTGATAACGACACGTGATGAGTGTAGAGCGAGGTTGGCCATTGATCGCTGGCCGCTTTCCGTGGGTCACTGGGGACATGCCTTTGGCGCAACTGGACAGGGTGCAGCTGTACTACGAGACCGCTGGCGGGGGCTGGCCAGTCGTGCTGGTCAACAGTTGGGGCACGACGCTGCGGGTCTGGGACCAGGTCGTCGCGGACCTGATGGCCGATCACCTCGTGGTGGGCTACGACTGGCGCGGCTGTGGGCGGAGCGACCGCACATCGTGGGGGAACACCATCGACCAGAACGCTGCAGACCTCTTGGCGCTTGTCGACAAGCTCGCGCTCGACCGGCCGGTGCTGGTCGGCAGTTCGGTCGGCAGCCTGTTCGCTTGCGAGGCCGCCCACCGGAGGGGAGAGCGTGCCGGCCCTGTCGTGGTCCTCGACGGTCCTGGACACTGTCGGTGGGCGCCGAATCTGGCCGAGATCCTCTCCACACATGTGCAGAGCCTCGCCGCCGACCGGGCGAAGACGGTCGCGGCGTC
>DATJTU010000195.1:0-9578 GCA_035503015.1 Acidimicrobiales bacterium
GTGGCGCGGATCCGTGTGGCCGGAGGTGGTCTCACCTGACGCGCAGAAACCGCGAGTTGCGTGCCCGCATCCATTAGACATGGCCCATGGGGAGAGCCGAACAGCGGGTCATTCCCCTCAATCTCAACCACGCCTACGAGATGTTCGAGATGCCCCAGGCGGATCTCTTCTCCGAGTTCCGCAACTTCCTCACGGGCGTGGACTACTGCATCAGCGAGCTGCGAAGCCACCGGGACAAGGCTCCCGTCCTGCTGGACATCTCGCTGCCCGACGCCCAGATGGACGCCGGGGTGGAGGAGCGGATTTCGCGGACCATGCGCCGCTACTGCGATCACCGGATCTCCTACAACATCAGGGAGCAGCGGGCGAGCCGGTTCGACGGGGCGTCCGCGCTGTGGATCGGGCTCCCGATCGCGGTGGTCGGCATGCTCATCGTCATCCTCGGGGAGAAGGTGGCGAATCCCTCCGAGAGCGGCGGCCTCGTCCTCAACACGGGTGGGTGGATCCTCGCGTGGATCGGCCTCTGGTTCCCGCTCGACTCGATCCTGTTCACGCCGCTCGGCTACGGCCGCGAGAACAAGGTGTTGCGCCAGCTGCACGACGCCGAGGTTGTCGTCCGCGCGCGCGCCACGACCTGAGCGGGGTGGTGGGGTGTCGCTGGTGGCGAGCGGCTCAGCCGCCGAGATAGCTCGACGACAGAGCCTCTTCCATCTCGGCGGGGGAGCCGCGGTAGGCGATCTCGCCCTGGAGCACGACGGCAGCCGCATCGGCGATCGGCAGGGCGGTGCGCGCGAACTGCTCCACGAGGAGGATCGAAAGGCCGCCCGAGGCCAGCTCCCTGACCTTGTCGTACAGCTCCCCGACGACGATGGGAGCCAAGCCGAGCGACAGCTCGTCGAGGAGGAGCACCCTCGGGTTCGTGGCGAAGGCCCTGGCCAAGGCGAGCATCTGTTGCTCGCCACCCGAGAGGGTCCCCGCCAGCTGCTTGCGCTTCGGGCTGAGCCGGGGGAACTGGGCGAACGTGACGTCCTCGATCTGATCCATGGACACGCCGACCTGGGTGGCCATCAAGAGGTTTTCGCGGACGGTGAGGTTCGGGAAGATGCCGCGTCCCTCGGGAATCGTGCAGATGCCGCGCCGCGCCCGCGCGTCCGCCGAGACCGAGGTGACGGCCTCACCGTCGAAATCGACCTGGCCGGACATCGGTGCCAGGGTGCCCGCACACACGCTGAGCACGGTGGTCTTCCCTCCGCCGTTGGGGCCGAGCAAGGCGACCACGGACCCCATCGGCACCGTGAGGCTGACGCCGTGCACGACCTCGATCGCCCCGTAGCCGGCCCGGATGTCGTGCAGCTCGAGGATGGGTGGCGCGTCGGTCAGCAGGCTCACGGCGCCCCCAGGTAGGCGTTCACCACCGCCGGGTCGTTCTTGACGTCGTCGGGGGTGCCGCTCGCGATGATCTGGCCGTAGTCGAGGACGTGGATGAGCTCGCACGTGCCCATCACCAGGCTGACGTCGTGCTCGACGAGGCAGATGGCGATGTCACGCTCGCTGACGAGCTGGCGCAGCAGTTTCCCGAAGTCCTCGGTCTCCTGCTCCGTCTGCCCCGAGGCGGGCTCGTCGAGGAGCAGGACGCGGGGCTGCGTCATCAGCGCCCGCGCCACCTCGACCACCCGCGCCCGGGCCGTCGGGATCTCGCTCACCTCGCGGTCGGCCACGTCGGCCAGACCCACCAGCTCGATGATCCGTTCGGTCTCGGCCTTGACGTCGATGCGACCGCGGCGGCCCCACGTGTTGCGAATCTCGCCTGCGACGCGGATGTTATCCCGCACCGTCAACGACGTGAACAGCTCGAGTCGCTGGTACGTGCGGGCCAGGCCGCGGCGGGCCCGTGCCGTGGGGCCGGCCTTGGTGATGTCGCGGCCCTCCATGGTGATCTGCCCCGACTTGGGCGCCAGCAACCCGCTCACCACGTTGAACAGCGTGGTCTTGCCCGCGCCGTTCGGCCCGATGAGGCCCGTCACGTGCCCCGGCGGGACTGAGATGGAGACGTTGCTGAGGACCTGCGCGCCCCCGAAGGCCATGCACACCTCGGTCACCTCAAGTGTGGGCATCGACCGCTCCTTGGACCGCGGGAAGGCCGTCCGACCGTGCGGGTGCCTCCGGCATCTGCGCGGTCGTAGCGGCGACGAGTGGGGCGGCGGGCGCGCGGAAGGCGTCGGGGTCCACCGCCTTGCCGATCGCGGGCAGGGCGATCGCGATGGCCGCCGTCGCGAGCACCAACCACCAGTTGCCCATCACCTTCGTCAGCACGAGCAGGTACACGACGACCTCGGCGGCGACGCCGAGGGCCAGGACGCTCTTGACTCGCCACAAGGGGCGATAGTTCGCCACGATGTCCGGCACCGCACCGCTCGGGCTGCGCCCGAGGCTCACACCGATGAGAGCGGGAGCGACGAGGGAGAGGTTGGCCAGGACGTTCCAGATGCCACCGCCGCCGTGGTCCGTGGCGAGGTTCGAGAAGGTCGACGTCAGCGCCGTGAACCCCGTCCCGGCCAGGAGCCCGCCCATGAGCGCGCCCGCCACGCTGCCGATGCCGCCCACGACCGTCAGCATGACTAGCGCGAGGCTCACGAAGATGATGAATGTGTTGGCGTTGACGTTCGCCGACACCGAGCTCAACAAGATGCCGCCCAGGCCGGCGATGGCGGCTGAGAGCATGAAGACCGAGAGCTTGAGCCTGATCAGGTTCTGGCCCAGGGTCGCCGCCGCCGCCGGGCTGTCCTTCATCGCGGTCAGGCGACGCCCGTAGTTGCTGCGGCGCAGGGCTATGAGGCCCACCCCGATCACCACGAAGAGGATGGTCGAGACGGTGAGGAACGTCTTGGGGGAGTTGAGGTCGATCGGCCCGACCTTCGGGGGCGGGATCTGCAGCGCGCCGTTCGGGAAGATCGAGAAGTGGACGTGGAAGATCGGGAGGATGTGCGGGGCGATGTCGGCGATGATCATGTCGGAGACGAACACGCCGAAGGCCAGCGTGGCGAGCGCCAGGTAGAGGCCGCGCAGGCGGAGAGCCGGCAGCGCAATGAGCCCGCCCACCACCGCCGTCACCGCGATGCCGAGCAGGATCCCCCACAGCGTGATGCGCTGCGCCGTCCCGTTGCCCGTCAGCCCGAGGTGAAAGACGATGATCGTGGCGATCGCCCCGAACGAGACCGGTGCCAGGTTGATCTCCCCGCCGTACCCGGTCAGGAGGGTGAGCGAGAGGGCGATGATCGAATAGGTGATGCCGACCGTCAGCGCCCCCATGTCGGCGGCTCCCATGATCGGCTCGAGCAACAACACGACCGCGATCAGGATCACGCCCCACGTCAGGGCCGAGGGGAGCGTCGGGACCGTGAAGCGCTCCCGCGTGCGCTGCACCGTCGCACCCCGGAGCCGGTCTTGGGGCAGCACCAGGAGCACGACGAAGAGCACGATCATCGGCAACGCGATGCGGAAGTTCGACGCCCACGACCACGTCGGCGGGAAGTAGCCCAGGACGTAGGTCCCCGCCAGGCCGAGGACGAGCGCCCCGCCGAACGTCCACCAGATGCTGCGGAGGCGCCCGAAGACTGCGGCAGCGATCGAGTCGAGGACGAGCAGGGTCAGCACGTGGACGTCGAGCGTGCCGCCGCTGATGGGCGTGATGAGCACGCCGGCCAGGGCGGCCAGCCCGGCACCGAGGGCCCAGGAGAACGCGGCGAGCCGTTCGGGCCTGCCGCCGTTGAGCTGGAGCAGATCGGTGTTGTCGACGACGGCCCGCATCGCGACGCCGGTCCGGGTGCTCTTGAAGAGCAGGCGGATCCCGATGGCGATGAGGACACCGCACCCCAGGGCGATGGCCTCGTGGTCGGTCACGTCGACACCGAAGACGGTGAACTTGGCGGCCCCGCCGAAGAACAGTTGGTCCGTGCGGGGGACCCCCGGGTTCCAGATCCACTGCGCCAGCGCGATCAGCCCCAGCATGATGCCGATGGTCACGACGATCTTGGTGACCTCGGCGGTGTTGCGCAGGCCGCGCATGATCCCGCCGTAGAGGATGGTGCCGGCGAGCGGCGCCAGCACCACGATCACCATGAAGAGCGCCAACGGCGCCGGCCAGTTCCAGCCGAAGCGGAATTGCCAGTAGGTGAACGCCGCGAACATCGCCATGGCGCCCTGGGCGAAGTTGAAGATGCCCGAGGTGGTGTAGGTGAGGACGAGGCCGGACGCGGCGATCCCGTAGACCGCGCCGGTGACCAGGCCGAGAATCGTGTATTCGAGGAACAGGTGCATGGCCCAGTGCTCCCGTCCGCTCAGCTCATGGAGCAGACGAGCGCGGGCGCGGTGCGCTCATCCTTGCGGCTTGATGACGGAGCCCGTTGCGTACTGGGTCGCGTACCGCTGGGCGTTGAGCGTCGTGCCAATAACCGATCCCGAGTTCTTGGCGATGTAGTTCGACGCGCAGTCGAAGGTGCCGAGCTTCTTCGGGTAGGCCTGCACCCACTTGGTGCCCTGGAGCTTCATCAAGAGCCCGCAGTTGGGGGGCAGGTTCTTGGCCGGGTTGCCCGACGCGTTCAGCCCGCCCCCGGTCCAGTTGGTCACGGTGGAGAGCTTATTGATCATGCACTGGCGGGTGAGGGTCGAACCGCACGCCTTCGCCTCGGTGGCCCAGAGCAGGAAGGAGGACGTCGACTGCTCGCCCAGCTGCGAGGTGAGCCCGCCGTACTTCTTCACGATGCTCAGGTACTGCTTGACGGCGGGGACCACGTTGGCCGCCTCGAGGGGCTCGTAGGAGAGCCGCACGTAGACGTTGTTGCCCAGGCCATCGGTGTTCCACTGGGCAAAGGCCGCCGTGTAGGCGCCGGAGTCCTCGACCCAGATGGGGTTGTACCCGATCTGGTTCTCTGCCTCGAGGGCGCCGTAGAGCGTCGGACCCGGGGTCGAGTCGTTGTAGACGACCTGGACGCCGCAGCTCTGCAGCTTCTGCACGAACGGCGTGTAGTTCGCCTCGCCGTTGTAGTTCACCTGGAAGTTGCAGTTCGGGACGAACTTCCAGCCGGCCTCGGTGTACGCCTGCACCGCCTTCGCCATGGAGGACTGCTGGGTCGAGAGCGTCGAGTTGTACTCGCCGGCCTTCTGGGTCTTGGACTTCCCGAAGAGCTTGGTGGCCTCGTAGGCGCTGGAGACGGGGCTGTAGTCAGCCGGGTTCGGCGAGGCCTGGTACATCTCGTAGGCGTTGGCCACCACCGGCGCCACGGTGAAGCCGGGGACGGAGGCCAGGTTGCAGCCGAGCCTCGTGCCCTCTGCCACGCCGTCGAGGGCAAAGCCCTCACCGACGAGCATGAAGTCCTTCTTGCAGGCCTGCGTCATCACCGAGCCCACGTTGGTGACCGCGGCGTCGTAGTAGTCGCCCACGATCTTGCGTCCGTCGATGCCGCCCTGGGCGTTGCACCACGAGATCATGTCCTTGACGGCGTCACCCATCTCCTGGTCGAGCCCGGGGACGCCCGAGAACCCGCGGTCGTCGCCGTAGGCGAGGTTGATGGTCGAGTTCGTGACGCCCTGGTCGGTCGCGCCGGTGGCGTGTCCCTTGCCGCACGGCGACGGCAGCGTGCCGAACTTCGTCGTGGAGCTGCTCGAGGCAGCACCGCCGACCGACGGGGCCGCGATCACCCCCGTCGCGATCACCGAGGTGAGCAACAGCGCCAAACCCGCCGCTCGCATGCCAATGGTCCTCTTCATGCCAACCCCCCGGACGGCTCGGGAACCTTGCGGTTTCGTGACACCGTAGAACAGGTTCCTGTTTCGACGGCACACTAGCAACCCCGCATGAGGAAAGCTCTGCAGGGTTGGCGGCCCGGGGACCAGGTGCGGCGCCGGCACCGTGGACAGGGAGGAGCTCGCCACCCTCTCCGCGTCAGGCGGGGATCGCCGTCTCGACGTCGTAACGATCGATGTAGTCCCGGAACTCCGCCGCGAGCGCGGGATAGGTCCACCCGAAGTCGGCCGGGTCGTAGCGGTGGCGGCCGAACGCGTCCTGGGGCCGCTGATCGAGGAACGCGCGCATACGCCGGGCGTGCAGCGGCGTGACGTCCTCGCCGTAGCGACGGTAGAGACGGCGCACGCTCTCGACGGGGTCGGCCATCAGGGTCTCGTAGTGCAGGTGCTGGCACCAGCCGTCCTCGGCCTTCTCGTCGAACGTCATCGCCGAGTTGAGCGCGAAGACGCATTTGCGCTTCCACTCCTCGGCGGTGGGGCGCGGGTCTTGGCGGCTCGTCAGGAGACGTTGGCTGGCGTTGGCCAGGCTGGCCAACGACGTGACGACGGGGCCGGGGTCACGATGGGTCCAGATGACGCGCGCATCGGGGTACGCGGCCCGCATCGCGTCGAGGTGCCACAGATGGTTCGGCGTCTTGAGCACCCAGCGGTCCGTCGGTTGGCGCGATTGGAGCGTCTGGAGCGCGAGCCGGTGCTGGGCGTAGGCCGGCGCCATGTCCGCCTGCTCGAGCCAGCGGGCGTACGACGGCACGTGGGCCTGAGTCTCGAGGGCAAGGGTGCGCACGTCGTACATGAAGATAGACACGCACTCCTCGGCGAGGGTCGCGCCGAAGGGGTGCATCGCCTTGAGCGGCGGGTTCAACTTCATGAGCCCGTCGAGGTCCTTCGCCGTGCGGGCGATGCGCGGGTCCTCGGCCGCCTCCTCGAGCGAGGCGGGGGGCACGGGGCGGGACGCCTCCCACTGCAGGAGGGGCCGTGCCACGGGGTCGAGCCCGAGGAGGTTCGAGAGCAGGCTGGTCCCCGTACGGGGGAGCCCGACGATGATCCAGGGGCTGTCGATGCGCTCGTCGCGCACCGCGGGGTGGTCGAGCGACCAGCGGTGCAGCTCGATGCGGTTCGAGAGTGCCGACGACAGCATCTTCGCGATGAGGATGCGACCGAAGGCGGTCAGCTCGGCCTCGTCGCGACACGACCCGACGAACACGTCGAGGGGCTCGCGGTACGAGTCGCTGCCGAAGTCGTCGGAGCCCGCCGACTTCGCGGCCGCTTTCGTGACCGAGGACGACGTGAGCGGCGGGAAGTCGAGCCCGAACCGGTTCGCGTGTGCGCCGGCCCAGTTCAACGCGCGCAGCGGCCGGCTACGCAGCTCGGCGTCGCGCCACGTGTACTCCACGTCGCTCACCTGCCGGCGCCCCCTGCCGGGCCAGGGTCGACCTCGACGACCGTGCGGCCGACGGACCGGCGCGCCTCGTGCTCGTCGAGGGCCGTGCCCGCCTCGTCCATGGAGACCCGGCGGCCCACGACGGAACGGATCTTCCCGGCGCCGGCGAGGTCCAAGAGGTCGGCATGGATCTCGTCGGCCACCGCGCGCCCGAAGGGATTGAAACCGAAGCGCCGCATGCCGGGATCCACGTCGTCCACCCACGCCAGGATCACGGCCACGATGTCGATGTTGCCGATGCAGGCCATGCGCAGCGGCCGCCCGGTCATGCCGTTGGCGTCGTCGTCGGCGAACCCCACGGCCAGGTAGCGGCCCCCGTGGGCGGTGCAGCGCCAGGAGCGCTCGACGAAGTCACCGCCCGTGAGGTCGTAGACCACGTCCGCACCTGCGTCGCCGGTGGCGCCGAGCACCGCCTCGACGAAGTCCTCGGCGGTGTGGTCGACGACCAGGTCCGCGCCCAGCGACGTGCAGAGGGCGCCTTTCTCGGGGCCGCCGGCGACCGCGATGACCCGTGCCCCGGCGGCCTTGCCCAGCTGTATCCCGGCCGTCCCGAGGCCGCTCGCGGCGGAGTGGACGACCAGCGTGTCCCCGGCCCCGAGCCGCCCGCGCTTGAAGAGGGCGAGGTGCGACGTCTGGAACGGGAGCAAAAACGCAGTGGCCTCGGCGTCGTCGAAGCCTTCGGGCGCGTCGAAGAGCGAGATGGCGTCCGCGATGGCGTACTCGGCGATGCCGCCGAGCGCGTTCTTCGTGATGGCGACGACGCGCTTACCCAGCCAGGCTTCGGTCCCGTCGCCGGCGGCGTCGACCACGCCACAGACGTCCATGCCGAGTGTGAACGGCGGCGGCGTGGGCACCGAGACCAGGTTGCCGCGGCAGCGGTCGATGTCGTTGAAATTGAGCGACGCCGCGCCAACCTTGACGCGGACTTCTCCGCGCCCCGGCTCCGGGCGCTCGATCGTCCGGACCTCGAGCACCTCGCCGGGTGCACCGTGCCGGCTCACCTGAACGGCCTTCATGTCTGCCACGCGCCCTCCCTCGACTTCCTCGCGCAGGAGACCCCACCGCTCCTATGGCGAATCCCCTGAGGCGCAGCGAGGTTATCCGTGTCGGTGGGTGAGCGATCCTGGCCCTGGAGAACGAGAGGGCGGGAGCGCCCGGCCGCCGGCGTCAGCCTGCGACGAAACTGAAGCGCACGTGCCGCTGCGGGTTGTCCACGTTGAGGTCGACCAACACCAGCGACTGCCAGGTGCCGAGGGCCACCCGTCCGCCGAAGACGGGGAGCGTGACGGACGGGCTGACGAGGGCCGGGAGCACGTGGTCGGCGCCGTGCCCGGCCGAGCCGTGGGCATGGCGGTAGCGGTCGTCGCGAGGAAGGATCCGCTCGAGGGCGGCGACGAGATCGGACTCTGATCCTGACTCGGTCTCGATCAGTGCCAACCCCGCCGTGGCGTGCGGCACGAACGCATTCACGAGGCCGTCACCGAGGCCGGCACAGAAGCGCTGCAGCTCGTCTGTCAGGTCGACGATGCGCGTCCTCGAGGCATCGACGACGATCTCGCGTGTCTGCATGTGCTCCTCAGACGGCCGACGGGTGGCGCTGGGCCAGGAGCAGCCGACGACCGTCGGGGGACACTGCCACGACGCTGCAGTTGGCGGCGTCGCGCGACCGGACGACGAGCCCGCGGTGCGTCGCCTCCTCCCAGACCGGCAGGCGCGGACACGACGTGCGCCAGGCCTCCATGACCTCGTCGTAGGGCCTCGTGTCGGGACCGATCCACTCGAGCAGATCGAGGATGAGGCTGTCGACGGTGTCGGCCATCGTGTCGCTGCCACCTTCCGCGGGTGCACGCGCGCTATCCCGCGTCGTCGATCGTAGCGAACGGGGATGCGCGGTTTGCAATCCCCGTGCATCTGCGCTCGCAAGATGCTCAGCCTCCCGCGCCTGCGGCGCGCCGTGCCCCTTGTGGTCCTGGCGGCAGGTGCTGTGGTGTTCGCATCCTGCTCGAGCGGATCACCCCAGACGAGCTCCACGACCTCGACGACCGCGCGGACCACCACGTCGGCTCCTGCGAGCTCGACCAGCTCGCCGACGTCGGCGCCGGCCCGCTCCACCACGTCCTCGACGTCTGCCACCAGCGGCACGTTGACGCCGCAGACGCCGAGCTCGACGGAGTTCTTCTCGCCCTCGAAGAACATCAGCTGCGAGGTCGACTACAACTTCGGGCCCAGCTCGATCACGTCGACCCTGTGCCTGACGTTCTCGCCAGCCAAGTCGGTGACGCTCAAGACCGACAGCACACTGGCGGAGTGCACGGGCATGCAGTGCCTGTCCAAC
>DATJTU010000196.1:0-8533 GCA_035503015.1 Acidimicrobiales bacterium
TGCGGCGCGACAACCCGGAGCAAGTGGCTCTGTCGCTGTTGCCCGAGCAACTCGTCCGCGAGTACATGGCCGTCCCGGTCCGGCTCGAGGCCGACACCTTGCTCGTCGCGGTCCCCGACCAGCCGCAGCCCGAAGCCCGCGAGATCCTGGCGGGCGCCACGCAACATCCCGTCCGCTTCGTGCTCGCGCCCGAATCCGACATCCAATGGGCGATCGACAGCAGCTACCGCGCCATCGGTGGCGTCGACACCCTGGTCCAGGCGTTCGAGGCGGTGGAAGGAACCCGCCGACGCGCCGGTGAGCCGACCGAATCGGAGGTCGTGGCCGACGACGCGCCGATCGTGCAAGTCGTCACGCGCATCCTGACGCAGGCGAAGCGTGACCGTGCGTCCGACGTCCACATCGAGCCGTCGCAGGACGTGGTGCGGATCCGCTTCCGCATCGACGGTGCCCTCAAAGAGGTCCTGATGCTCCCCGCGTCCATGGGCGTCGGGTTGGTCAGCCGGCTCAAGATCATGGCGGGCATGAACATCGTCGAGCGCCGCCGTCCGCAGGACGGCCAGCTCACGGTGACCGTCGACGGCAAGGACACCGACGTCCGCGTGGCGACCGCCGCCACCATCTGGGGCGAGAAGTGCGTGCTGCGAATTCTCGACAAGAACCGCTCGGTCTTGCGGCTCAACGACCTCGGCATGCCCCAGGACACGCACGAGATCTTCTCGGGCCTCGTCAAGGCGCCTTTCGGCATGGTGCTGTGCGCCGGCCCGACGGGCAGCGGCAAGACGACGACGCTCTACGCGACGCTCGGACAGGTCAGCGATCCCACGAAGAACGTGATGACGATCGAGGACCCGGTCGAGTACGTGTTCCCGGCGATCAACCAGATCCAGACCAACGAGCAGGCGGGCCTCACGTTCGCCACCGGTCTGAAGTCGATCCTGCGGCAGGACCCCGACGTGATCCTGGTCGGCGAGATCCGCGACGTCGAGACAGCGCGCATCGCCGTGCAGTCGGCCCTCACGGGGCACCTCGTGCTCTCGTCGCTGCACGCCACGGACTCGGTTTCCGCCCTCCACCGCTTCCTCGACATGGGCATCGAGTCGTTCCTGGTCGCGTCGTCGGTGCTCGCCATCGTGGGCCAGCGTCTAGTGCGGCGCATCTGCCCCTCGTGCAAGACGAAGTACACCCCCACCCGCGAGGAGATGAACTTCTACGAGGAGAGCGGCGGCGCCCAGAAGACGGAATTCGTCCAGGGCGCGGGGTGCAACTTCTGCGGTCACACCGGGTACCAGGACCGCATCGGCGTCTACGAGCTCCTGCAGATGACGCCCGAGATCAAACGGCTCATCGTCGGGTGGGCGACGCAGGACGAGTTGCGCCGCCTCGCCCAGAAGCAGGGCATGCGCTCGCTGCGTGAGGAAGCCATCGACCTCGTCTCGCAGGACGTGACGACGGTCGCAGAAGTGATCCGAAGCATCTACTCGCTCTAACCCAATCACGACGGATCGGAAGCCATGGAAAAGTACCGCTACAGCGCATTCGACCAGACCGGGAACAAGATCTCCGGCGTCGAGGCGGCCAACTCAGCCGGCGCCGCGCACCTCGCGCTGCTCGAGCGCGGCTACCAGACCGTCGAGGTCTCCGAGAAGAAAAAGAGCATCCTCCAGTTCGAGGTCACGAAGAAGCTGGTCCCGCGCAAGGACCTCATGCACTTCTCGCGCCAGCTCGCCGTGTTCGTGCGAGCCGGCGTGCCGATCATGGAGGCCCTCGAGATCATCGCGGGCGAGACCTCAGACAAGCTGCTGAAGAAGTGTCTCGGCGACATGATCGAGCGGCTGCAGTCGGGTGACACCTTCGCCTCCGCCGCCGCGGCGCACCCCGAAACCTTCCCTTCCTTCTACCTCGGCATCCTCTCGTCGGCGGAACTGACCGGGAACCTGGACGGCGTCCTCGACCAGCTCGCCGACTACCTCGACCGGGACATCGAGGCGCGCGGCAAGGTCACCTCGGCGCTGATCTACCCTGCCGTCGTCGCGGTCATGGCCGTCGTCGTCGTGATCATCTTGGCGACGTTCGTCATGCCGAAGTTCGTGGTCTTTTTCAAATCCTTCAACGCGAAGCTGCCGCTCCCGACCCGGCTGCTCCTCAGCTCGTCGAATTTTGTGGGCCACTACTGGTGGGCCCTCGTCGGCGTGATCGTGGCCATTTTCATCGGCGTGATCGCCATGCGGCGGTCACGCTCCGGCAAGGCGCGGATCGACGCCGTCATCCTGCACCTCCCTCTGCTCGGGGACCTCGTCCGCACGTCGATCATCGAGCGGATCTGCCGCATCCTCTCCTCCATGCTCAAGGCAGGCGTGTCGCTCCCCGACGCCATGCGCGTCACCGCCGAGTCGGCCAACAACGCCGTCTACAGCCGCGGGCTGGCGACGGTGCGCGAGGAGATGATCGAAGGCCAGGGCTTGGCGGAGCCGCTGGCCCGTACGGAACTCTTCCCCGGTGCGGCGCGTCAGATGTTCCGGGTCGGCGAGGAGACGGGCACTCTGGACGCGCAGCTGGCTACCGCCGCTGCGTTCTACGACCGCGAGCTCGACGTGAAGTTGAAGCGGTTCACGAGCCTCTTCGAGCCCATCGTGATCGTCTTCATGGGCGTCATTGTCGGCTTCGTCGCCATCGCGCTCGTCTCGGCCATGTACGGCATCTACAAGCAGGTCAAGGTCCAGTAAGGCGCCGGCCGGCCGACCTCGAATTTTCTCTGAACGACTGCCAACTGGGACAATTTTCGACTCAAGATTTGTGCAAACACGGCCGATGCTTTAAGTGGGCTTGGCAAAGGGTCTTGACCGTTTGTTGTGCCCACTACAGCAGCAAAAGGGCTCGTCAGAGCCTTGTTACACCCGTTGCTATAGGGCAGACGACGGTTTTGTTTTA
The DNA here is from genome assembly GCA_035503015.1 of Acidimicrobiales bacterium. Taxonomy (GTDB): domain Bacteria; phylum Actinomycetota; class Acidimicrobiia; order Acidimicrobiales; family RAAP-2; genus Bog-473. Next base: position 2,932 of record DATJTU010000196.1, read on the forward strand.
GGAGGTCTCCCCTAATTGGCGAGGGAGAAAAGTAGCCCCTGGAACTCCTCCAGAGGCCCGAATGAAAGGCGGACACCCGCACATGATTAGGCATCTACGCGACGTTCGTGCACGTCGTCGGGGAGAGGAGCTCGTCGAGTCGGGCTTCACCCTCATCGAACTGCTCGTCGTCATCGTCGTCCTGGGCATCCTGGCTGCGACGGTCGTCTTCGCCCTGTCCGGGGTGACCGGCCAGAGCGCTGCGGCTGCCTGCAACTCGGACGCCAAGACAGTTGACGTCGCCGTCCAGGCGTACATCAACTCGCCGGACAACCCGTCCAACACCCCGCCGTCGACTCTGAACGACCTGGTGTCGCACACGTTCACAGAGCCCGACGGATCAACCAAGACGGACACGTTCATGGCGAACCTGCCGAACAACAGCGCCTACGCGATCAATCTGTACGGTGCCAGCGGCGCAACCATCAGCGGAAACCCGAACTCGTACGCCGTCGTCGTGGCGACGCCGAAGACGGGCACCAACTGGGCCCTCTACGACACCACGGGTACCAACCCCTGCACCGCCGCCTGATAGAGGGCGACGAGCAGTACAAGGAGTAATGGCCAAAGCGCCCGGCCCATCGGGCCGGGCGCTTTGGCATTCACACACACGGAAGAGGGAACCAAGTGAAGAACGCAGCCGAGCTCGAGAAGATCGACCCGTGGCTCCGGACGCTCTGGGACAAGAAGGGCTCCGACCTCCTGCTCGCGACGGGGTCCGAGCCGCGGATCCGCGTCGACGGCAAGCTCACCCCCATCGAGGGCACATCGGTGCTGACCGGTGAGGAGATCGACGACATGGTGCGGGTCATGCTCACCAAGGAGCAGGAGGCCACCTTCAACCAGCAACTCGACGTCGACTTCTCGATGTCGTGGCACGAGCTCGCTCGCCTTCGTGGCAGCGCCTTCACGCAGAAGGGTGAGACCGCGCTCGCGCTGCGGATGATCCCCTCTGACATCCCGACGTTCGAAGAGCTCGGCCTCCCGCCGGTCGCCGAGTGGCTGGCCAAGCTCCCCCGCGGCCTCGTCCTGTTCACCGGTCCGACCGGATCGGGTAAGTCGACCACGCTGGCGTCGATCATCGCCCGCATCAACACGACCCGCTCGGTCCACATCCTCACCATCGAGGATCCGGTCGAATACGTGCACAAGCACGGTCTGTCCGCGGTCACCCAGCGTGAGGTGGGGACGGACAGCCCCTCCTTCGAGCGGGCGCTGCGCTCAGCACTCCGAGAGGACCCCGACGTCCTGCTCGTGGGTGAGATGCGCGACCTCGAGTCCATTCAGCTCGCGCTGACCCTCGCCGAGACCGGTCACCTCGTGTTCTCGACCTTGCACACCAACGACTCGTCGCAGGCGATCGACCGCATCATCGACGTCTTCCCCGCCTGGCGCCAGGACCAGATCAGGGTCCAGCTGGGCTCGTCGCTCAGCGCGGTGATCGCACAGCGCCTGGTCCCGAGGACCGGCAGCGGCATGGTGGCGGCGTTCGAGATCCTCATTGCCAACCACCCGGTGCGCAACATCATCCGTGAGGGCAAGACCCACCAGCTGCCCAACCTCATCACGACCAACCAGGCCGAGGGCATGTGCTCGCTGGAGTCCAGCCTGGCGGAGCTCGTGGCGTCCGAGACCATCTCGTTCGAGGACGCGATGGCGATTACGTCGCATCCCAAGGAGCTCACCCGCCTCCTCGGTCAGCGCGGGCCGGTGCTCGCCAGCGCGTGAGCATCACCCCGATCCACCGGCACGGCCCCACCCTCCCCTACGAGGTGGTGGCCGGCGCGACCCCGTGCGGGTCGTCGTGGCTCGTCGCCGGGGCGAAGCTCCAGGGCACCAACTTCGCCCCGGAGCTGCCGCTCCTGATCCCGAACTTCGGCGAGGTCCTCGACCAGCGGCCCTCGTACGCGGTGATCGCGCTGAACGCCCCCGTCGGCTACCTCGACAGCGCGGAGCCCGGCGGGCGGACGTGTGACCGCGTCGCACGCACCATGCTCGGTGCCCGGCGCGGGTCCTCCATCCAGAGCGCACCCGTGCGCTCGCCGAGTAACGAGCTCGAGTTCCTGCCGGACCACCTCGATGCCATCTCGATGACCCTGCTCCCCCGCTATCGCGAGGTCGCCGCCGAGATGGCGCCGTTCCGCCAGCGCACGGTCTACGAGGTCCACTCCGACGTCAGCTTCTACGCGCTCAACGGTGATCAGCCGTTGCAACATCCCAAGCACACAGAGTTGGGCAAGGAAGAGCGCCGGAACCTCCTCCGGCAGCGGTTCCCGGGCGTCGATCGCATTCTTGACGCCGAACTGCCGGGGGCTGCACTGTCCCACCTCCTCGACGCCGCGGTCTTCGTCTGGACGGCGCGACGGATCTTCGCGAAGGCGGCCATCCGGATCCCCGAGGATCCCGAGTGGGACGACCAGGGCCTGCGCATGGAGATCGTCCGCTAGACCTCGTTGCGCTGCAGGCGGCGGGCTGCCGCCGTTACGCGCGCGTGAAGGGTTGCAGGAGCTCGGGACCGGCGAAGACGGCCACGGCGCACCCTGCCGCGAGGAACACGCCGTAGGGCACCGGCGTCTCGCGGTTCATGCGGTGGCCCGCGATGAGCGCGATGCCGACCACCGCCCCGATGAGGTTGGCGGCGAAGAACCCCAGGATCACGTACCCGACGCCGAGCCACCCGAGGGAGAGCCCGAGCAGCGGCGCCAAGCGGACGTCGCCGAAGCCCAGCAGTCGTGAGCTCACGGCGAACATGGCGTAGAAGACGGCGAACCAGGCCGCTCCGCAGATCACGCCGACCAACAGCTTGTGCCAGTTCCCGGTGCCGGCCGACGCCACGATCAGTAAGACGCCGACGACGACCGTCAGCGGGTAGACGATCACCTTCGGCAGGAGCAGCCGCTCGATGTCGATCACCGAGAGCGCCAGGAGCCCGGCGAACAGCGCCAGGAAGGCCGGGAGCGCCCAGTCGTAGCCGAAGCGCGCCGCGGTGCCGGCGAACAGCGCGGCGCACGCGAGCTCGACGGCCGGATACTGGATCGAGATCGGCGCGTCACAGTGGCGGCACCGGCCGCGCAGGAGCAGCCACGAGACCACCGGCACGTTGTCACGCTCGGCGATGGGCGTGCCGCAGCTGGGACAGGCGGAGCGGGGGGAGATGACCGACTCGCCGCGCGGCACGCGGTAGATCACGACGTTGAGGAACGACCCGATCGCGAGCCCGAACAGTGCGCACAGGACGATGAGGATGGCGAGCACGGGTCGCGGCTACACGATCCGCCGGTTCGCCATGCGGCGCAACGCTACTCGGCGCTGTCCTCGGTTTGGTTGACCACGTCGTACCCGTCGACATGCGTCGAGTGCCACGCCCATGCCGACGCGAGGATGTCGCGCAGGTCCGACTCGGGCGACCAACCCAACAGGTCCTTGGCGCGCGTGTTGTCGGCGTAGAGCGCGACGGGATCGCCCGGGCGTCGCCCGACGAGCTCGTGCGGCACCGGGTGGCCGATGACGCGCTCAGCCTCCGTCAGCACCTCGCGCACCGAAGAGCCGACGCCGGTGCCGAGGTTGACGACGGTGGTGGCGCCGCCGGACTCGAGGTACTCGAGCGCCTTCACGTGCGCGTCGGCCAGGTCGACCACGTGGACGTAGTCCCGGATCGCGGTGCCGTCAGGCGTCGGGTAGTCGGTGCCGTAGATCTCGAGCGGGCCGCGGCGTCCCAACGCCGACTTCATCAGCAACGGGATCAGGTTGATCGTGACCGTCCAGTCCTCGCCGATCGAGCCGTCCGGCCACGCACCTGCCGCGTTGAAGTAGCGCAGGCTGACGGACCGCAGCCCCACGCAGCGGTCGTACCACGACAGCGCCCGCTCGGTCATCGCCTTGCTCTCGCCGTAGGGGCTCTCCGGCTGAATGGCGGCATCCTCGCCTACCGGCACGCGCTCGGGCGTGCCGTAGACGGCGCAGGTCGAGGAGAAGACGACGCGCGTGACGCCGGTCTCGTGCAGCGTCTCGAGCAACGACGCGCTCTTGGCCACGTTGTTGCCGAAGTAGCGCCAGGGCTTGCTCATCGACTCGGCGGGCGACTTGTAGGCGGCGAAGTGGACCACCGCGTCGACCCCGTAGCGCTGCACCACCTCCGCCACCGCGTCGGGGTCGCCGACGTCGCCGGTGACCAGGGGCACGCCGACCACCGCGGCGGGATGGCCGAACTCCAGCGAGTCGAACGCCACCACGTCGCGGCCTCGCTCGTGGAGCAGGCGCGCCGTGTGGGAGCCGATGTAGCCGGCGCCGCCGGTCACCAAGATCGTCACGGGATCAGTCTGTCGTATCTCGCTCGCACGGCGTTACATCGTCGGCGCGGACGTGGGCCGGTGCCAGGCGGGCTCAGCCGGCCCCGTTGATCTCGAGCGCGATGGTCATCCAGTCGCTGGAGTTGCTGAAGCCCGAGACGCTGGTCGACTCGTTCTGCTGGGCGGGATTGAAGGTGTCGTAGACGCCCAGCCCGCCGTTGGCGTTGTTCGCCTGTTGGAACACGTTGGTCGTCGCGGGCGTCCAGCTCAGTCCGGTCGTGTTCATGTCCTCGTCGCTGCCGATGATCTCGACCGCCATGTCGCCTGATTGCGGGCTGTGCGCCAGGTTCGCCGTGGCGGTGCTGGTGTCGTTGCCGCAGAAGAAGGAGGAGCAGCCGGCCGCCGTGCTCGTCGAGGCGGTGATGACCGGCGTGGTGGTGTCGTTCCCGCTGACCTTGAGCACGTCGATGGAGGCGAAGTCGGCGGAATGGTTGAAGCTGACCGAGACCGACACGCCGCTGGCGTTCGACTTGGCGTTGAACCACCACGTCCACAGCTGGCAGTGGGAGCTGTCCTGGCAGTTCCCGCCGAACCCGCCGCTCTGGGAGGTCGAGCCGATCAGGGTGGCGGCCGCGTTGGACGGGGTGGTCAGCGTCGGGGTCAAGGTGCTGCCGTCGTTGGTCGTCAACGCCACCAGGTACGTGGTGCCCTGGACCGAGGGGAACGTGCTCGAGGTGATGCTCGACCCGCTCCCGGTCGCGCTCCCCACCGAAGCGAGGGTGACCGCCGTGGACACCGTGATCGACTGCTGGACCTGGGGCGCCGCGTTCCAGTTCGTCGTCGCCACCGAGTTGGCGTCGACGAGGCACGTCCCGGCAGCGGTGAAGGTGACGACGCCGCTCGAGAGCGTGCAGCCCGAGCTCGACCCGTCGAGCGTGATCGTCACGGCGTCGCCCGAGGTGGCGGTGGCCGTCGGGGTGTAGGTGGGGCCACCCGCGTCGACGGGCGAGGGGTTGGTCGAGGTGAACGTGATGGTCTGGTTCCCCTTCGACACCGTGAGGCCGGCCGTGGCCGTCTTCGTCGAGGTGGTGAGGTTGGCGTCGCCGTTGTAGGTGGCCACGACGCTGTAGGGCCCGCCGGCGCCGATCGCCGTGTTGGCGATGGTGCACGTCGAGGCGGGCAAGGTGACGGTGCACGTCGCCGCGCCCGAGTTGACCGAGATGCCGATGGTGTCGCCGCTCGGGACCGACTCGGCGTGGGTGGCACTCACCGAG
>DATJTU010000197.1:0-7576 GCA_035503015.1 Acidimicrobiales bacterium
TGGCGTGACCTGGCGCGCAAGGCCGAGGACCTCGGCTACGCGACCCTCTACGTCCCCGACCACCTCGACGACCAGTGGGCACCGATGGTCGCGCTCGCGGTCGCCGCCGAGGCCACCACGACCATCCGGGTCGGCACGCTCGTGCTCGACAACGACTTCCGACATCCCGTCCTGATGGCGAAGGAAGCGGCGACGCTCGACGCGATGACGGGAGGCCGGTTCGAGCTCGGACTCGGCGCGGGATGGCTCACGGCCGACTACGACCAGTCCGGGATACCGATGGACCCACCTGCCACGCGGATCGCGCGGTTGGCGGAGGGGATCGAGATCATGCGCGCCATGTGGCAGACCGGGACCGCCACCTTCGAAGGCGCGCACTACCGCGTGCAGGACGTGGTGGGCGCACCCGCACCGGTGACGCCCGGCGGCCCTCCGCTGGTGATCGGCGGCGGCAGTCGGCGCATCCTCGAGCTCGCAGGGCGCCATGCCGACATCGTCAGCGTCGTGCCCAGCCTGGCCGCCGGCCACATCGGGCACGAGGTCGCCGCGGAGGCGGTCGTCGAGAAGTACGCCGACCGGGTGCGCTGGGCCCTCGACGCGGCTGGGGAGCGTGCGGGCGAGCTCGAGCTGCAGTGCTGGACGGTCGCGGTGCAGGTCGTCCCCAACGCGGCCGAGATCGTCGAGGCGCTCGCACCGTTGTTCGCGTTGACGCCGGACCAACTGCGTGCCGCGCCGACGGCACTCATCGGCTCGGTACCCGAGATCATCGAGACCTTGCAGGCGCGCCGTGAGGATCTCGGCTTCAGTTACATCGTCGTGCACGAAGCAGAGATGGACGCGCTGGCGCCGGTGCTGGCCGAACTTGCCGGCACCTGACCGACCCGTCCGGATCGGGATCCTGGGGGGGACGTTCGACCCGCCACACCTCGGGCACGTCGCCGCCGCGCGCGCGGCGATCGAGCGCCTCGGGCTCGATCGCTTGCTGCTCGTCGTCGCGAACGATCCGTGGCAGAAGTCCGGCCAGCGGGCGGTGTCGCCGGCCGAGGACCGCTACGCGCTCACGGAGGCGCTCGCAGAAGACATTCCCGGTGCCGAAGCCAGCCGTCTCGAGATCGACCGGGGCGGCCCCAGTTACTCGATCGACACCGTCGAGCAGGTCCTGGCGGAGAGCCGGGCCGCCGGGCAGGCAGCAGAGGTCTTCTTGATCGTGGGCGCTGACCTGGTCCCCGAGCTCGGGTCCTGGCACCGCCACGACGACCTGCGCCGCCTGGTCACCCTCGCTGTCGTGTCCCGACCGACCGACGCCACGCGTGCGGCGCCCGCCGGGTGGCGCACCGAATTCGTCGACGGCCCCCAGGTCGCAGTCTCGAGTTCCGAGGTCCGTGACCTGCTCTTGGCGGGCGAGCCCGTCGACGCGTTGGTGCCCGAGCGCGTGGTCCGTTGCATCCGCCGCCGCGGTATGTACGCTGTGCCTTGAATGAGCGCCATGCCGGCGAGGACGGAGCTGTCGGACAGTCCCCAGGCGGCTGCGAATGTCGACCCCGTCCAAGTACAGCGGCGGTCCGAGCGTCGCGCCGAGCTCAAGCTCGCGCGCCGTTCCCGACAGCGCTGGGCGATCATCGCGTGCTCCATCCTCGCGGGTGCCTTCGGATTCACGGTAGGGATCTTGGACGTGATCCGTTGAGCCCGGGGTTGGACGTGCACGTCCAACTGCCGCCGGCTGCCGCAACCGCCGCAGAATCGGCTGACGCCAAGTTGGGTCGCGACACGGTCGTGCTCGGGATGACGGAGCTCTTCGGCGTCGTCGACGCGTTCGTCATCACCAGCGCGCAGAACACGCGCCACGTGCGGACGCTGGTCGAAGAGATCGAGCGCGGGGTCAAAGAGTCGCACGGCGTGTCACCGACGCGCATCGAAGGACTTCAGGACGCGACCTGGGTGCTGATGGACTACGGGGATTTCATCGCGCATGTCTTCTTGCAGGAGACGCGGGACTACTACGACCTCGAGCACCTCTGGTCCGGCGCCCCGCGCGTGCAGTGGCGTCGCGACGTCGAGAACGCCGGCTGATCGCTTCGTCGAGCGCGCTCAGGCGGGCGGCGGCGTGAAGAACTGCAAGTAGTAGACGGGTCCCGGTACCAACGACCCGTTGGCGATCGGCACGTCCGTGCGCTGCCCCTCGATCTCGAAGACGACGCCGGTGTTCCAACCGACCTCGTTGGCGATCGTCCACACGATCTGTCCCACCGCCAACTGGGTGCTGGGGCCGGTGATCTCCTCGAAGGCACTGTTGAGGTTCACGGTGACGACGCCTGACTGCGAGGACACGCCGAGCACCTCGACGTTGCTCGGGATGGCGGTGGTGATGCCGCTGGCTGTCTCGCTGCTCGTCGGCCCTACGAGCAGCGCCCTGAGCACTGCGATGAGCGGCGCGGGGGGCGGCACGAACCGCTGCGCGGGCGTCAAGGCGCTGGTGGAGTCGAGCAGGTAGACCTTGACCGGTACGTAGGACGACGTGTTGGGCTGCGTCGTCGACGTCGTCGGCGGGTGCTTGTCCATCAGGTTGAAGGGAACCTTCGAGTTCGCGATCGTGTTGGGCGAGCTCTGGGTCGGGATCGCGCAACTCGTGAGGGTGGCCGCGAGCGCCACCAGCGCCACCGCGCAGAGCAGGCGCCTCATTCGAGACCTCCGGCACGCGACACGTCACTCGGTCCGCCGCTCGGCTCGCGATCGCGCGCGCCGTTGCCCTCGCTCGCGGCATGGTCCACCTGGTCCATGTGGTCCTCGGCCTCCCCGCCCGTGTCGTCCATCTCGTCGATGTCGACGTCGTCGTCGATGTCGTCGCTCGGCAGCACCGGCAGCGTGAGCACGAAGCGCGCCCCGCCCGCTGGCGAGGACTCGACCCTGACGTCGCCTTGCATCACCCGCATGTGCTCCGCGACGAGTGCCAGCCCGAGACCGGTCCCGGTGCTGGCCCCGCGGCGCCCCGAGGCGGACCCGCGGTAGAAGCGCTCGAAGATCTTCAACCGCTCCACGGGGTCGATGCCGGGACCGGCGTCGTCGACCGTGACGTCGACCTGCCCGTCGTTCCCGGGCACGACGGCGATCTCGGTGACCCCGCCCCCGTAGTGGGCGCCGTTCTCCATGAGGTTCACCATGACGCGTTCGAAGCGCCGTTTGTCGGCACCCACCCGCAGGCCGCGCACGGCGGGGTCGATCCGCACGTGGGGTGGGCCGGCGGCGGCCCCGTTGCCTCCGGAGCCGTCCCGCGGGCCTTCCATGTGCCCGAACCCGGTCTCGACCGAGCGCTCGACCAGCTCGGCGACGTCGACGTCCTCGAGGAACACGTCGACCGAGCCTGCGTCGGCCCGCGACATCTCGAGCAGGTCGGCGACCATCCGCTGGAAGCGGTGGAGGTCGTCGCTCAGGAGCTGCAGCGCGCGTTGCGAACGGGGGGGCAGGCTGGCCGCGTCCGCCTCGAGGACCTCGAGGGAGGCCGCCAGGGTCGTGAGAGGCGAGCGCAGTTCGTGGCTGACGTCCGAGTTGAAGCGTGCCTCCCGCTCGATGCGCTCCTGGAGCTGGTCGACCATCGCGTTGAAGGAGTTGGTCAGCCCCTCGAGGTCCGGGTCGGCCGCGTCCGCGTCGAGGCGGGTGTCGAGCTCGCCGCTCGCGATGGCGCCGGCCGCACGCGACACGTCGGCCAGCGGCCGGAGCGTCCGCACGCTGGCGAAGCGACCGAGTGCCACTCCGAGCACCGTGGTGATCACGCCGGCGACGAGGAGCGTCAGGCCGAGGACGCGCAGCGTGTGGTCGAGGTCGGAGAGGTCGAACACCTCGAAGTACGAAGCATGGACCGAGGGGATGGGCACGCCCACGGCGATCTCGGCCGTGCCCGCGCTGGTGCGGTACGTCTGGGTGGCCGCGGTGCCGGCCAGGACGTCTTTGCGCAACTGGGCCGGGATCGACGCCGAGGTCACCGAGAGCGAGGAGTCGTAGAACTTGCCCCCCTGGTAGAGGACCGAGTGGGCACCCGACCCGAAGTCGATGTTCGTCAACAGAGTGCTGTACGGGCCGCCGGTGCCGAGCTGCAGCGCGCTGCGCACGTACGACGCGTTGGTGAACGCCTGGTGTTGCGCGGCCGACTCGCGTCCTTCGAGCAGGAAGTGGCGCACCGTGAAGTAGGACAGCCCGCCCATGAGGATGGACAGCAACAATGCCCCGAGGCCGAAGACGGCCGTGATCCGGGCAGTGATGCCCAGTTTCACGTCACGGCACCAGCTTGTAGCCCATGCCCCTCACGGTGAGTATGTGCTGGGGTACCGCGGGGTCTTCTTCGACCTTGGTGCGCAGGCGCCGGATGTGCACGTCGACGAGGCGGCCGTCACCGAAGTAGTCGTACCCCCAGACGCGGTCGAGCAGCTGCTCTCGGCTGAGCACCTTGTTCGGGCTGGCCGCCAACTCGCACAGCAGGCGGAACTCGGTGCGCGTGCAGTGCACCTCTTCGCCGTTGAGCCGCCGCAGCACGCCTTGCTCGGGGAGCAGTTGGAGGTCCCCGAAGGTCAGCGCGCCCGGCTCCTCCTCGGCCGGTCGCGCGCGCCGCAACAGGGCGCGGATGCGCGCCGCCAGCTCCTTGGCCACGAAGGGCTTGGTGACGTAGTCGTCCGCCCCCGCCTCCAGCCCGGCCACCACGTCGTGGGTGTCGGCACGGGCCGTGACGATGATGATGGGCACGGCGCTGCTGCGGCGCAGCGCGCGGCAGCATTCGAAGCCGTCCATGCCCGGCAGCATGAGGTCGATGAGCGCGACGTCGGGGGCCGCCTCGGCGAACATGTCGAGGCCTTCCTCGCCGCTGGCGGCGTCTCTTACCTCGTACCCCTCGCCCTCCAGGGCGAGCCGCATCGACGACCTGATCCGCTCATCGTCCTCGACGACCAGGATGCGTCCGCTCATCAGCCTCCATTTCAGCTGATCCAGATCTGGGTAGGCCAGACGGAGCCTCCGATCATGCCGAATGCGGGCGTGCCCTGGGGCGTTGTGGGGTTGTTGAAGTTCTGCACGCTGGGGTCGCCGATGACCGCCCAGACGGCCCGGTCGAGCCACAGATAGGGCGTGTCCAGCCCGAGGCGCTTGTTCACCGTCTTGTAGGCGGCCTCGCGGACGTCCTTGTCGGTGCTCTCACGGCCGCTGAGCAGCGCCTTCTCGATCGCGGGGTCGCTGTTGCGGGCCATGTTGATCGAGAGGGAGCCCGAGCTCACCGTGGTGGTGCTCCAGAAGATGTAGTTGAGGTCCGGGTCGACGGCCCCGAACTGGCGCCACCCGAGGGCCTGGTACTTGCCCGCGAGCGCGTTGTTGATCGTCTGGTCCTGCTCCACGATGTTCGTGCTCACCTTGAAGCCCACGGCCTGCCACGCCTGCTGGAGGTACTGGGCGGCGCGGATGGCCGCCGGCGAGTTCGTCGAGCCGTAGGAGAAGGAGATCGGCCCACCGTTCTTCTGCTGCGCCGCCGTCACGAGGTTCTTCGCGTGCGACGGGTTGTAGGCGGGGTACTGGGTCGTCGAGTAATAGGGCGAGCCGGGGATGAACAGCCCGTTGCTCACCGGCAGGACGTTGGCGTCGATCACCTTGGCGTACTGCTTGCGGTTGATGGCCATCGCCGCGGCGAGACGGACGTTGGGGTCGTCGAACGGCTTGGCGAGGCAGTTGAGCTGCGTGCAGTTCATGTCCGGCTCGCCGGCCACGTGCGTGCTGTCGTCGATGTAGGCGTACGCGTGGTTGCCCCGGAACTGCGTGATGATCTGCGGCGTGTCGGTGATCATCAAGTCGATCGTGCCCGAGCGCAGCGCCTCGGCCCGCGCCGACTCGTCGGGGATCGGCTTGTACGTGATCTGCGAGAGGTAGGGCATGCCCTTGCGCCAGTAGTTGGGGTTGGCCGTCGCGGTGAAGTGGTCGTTGGGGATCCACTCCTTGAACACGAAGGGCCCGGTGCCAACGGGGTTCGATGTGCCCTTGGGGTTGGCGAGCATCGACGGGGCGACGACGTAGGCGATCTGGCCGCCGATGCCGCCGGCCAGGTAGTAGGGGAACGGCACCCACGGCGACTTGAACGTGATCGTCGCCGCCAGCGGGCCCGACTGGGCGATCGACACCAGCGTCGGGCTGACGACGATGCCGGTCAGCACCGACTTCGCCTGCGCCTGGAGGTTCGTCACCAGCGCGGCCCCGTTGCACGGCGTGCCGTCGTGGAACGTGACGTTCGGGCGCAGCGTGATCGTCCACGCCGTGTAGTCCGAATTGGGCGTCACCGATTCGGCGAGGTACGGCGCCCAGTCTCCGTTGAGGGTGATGATGGTCAGCGGGTCGAACACCGTGCGCGCGTACATGACGCCCACCTCGTCGAAACGCGCCTGGGTGGGGTCGAAGCCTTGCTCCTCGGCGTCGACCCCGAACACGAGTGAGCCGCCCTTCTTCGGCTTCTTGGTCGACACGCCGTTCAGCCCCGGCCCGTTGGTGGTCGCACCAGCGATGTCGTCCCACCCCATGCCGAGGGCGCCGGCGCCCGCGAACCCCGCTGCAGCAGCCGCGCTGCCGGCAAGCAGTGTGCGGCGATCGAATCTCGAGGCCATCAGCCCTCCCTTTTCCAGAACTGTTCCCCGAACCCCGCGGACCCCCCGGAAGGTTCTTGGGCGACGATAGTTCCCAGGACCTGCTGAATGGGGGCGGTACCGTTGGGTGCCATGCCCGACGACTGGGACATACCCGGGTTTTCGGCCTGGCTCGGCGGTCGCGCCGCCGCCACCCGCACGGCGTACGTGCGCGACGTCACCGCGTTCGCCGAGTGGATGTCCCGTAGCGACGTGGACGGGCCCGAGCAGGTCGACCGCATGCACCTGCGCCGGTACCTGGCCTCGCTCGGCACACGCCGCCTGGCCCGCGCGACGATCGCTCGTAAGGCGGCCGCGCTGCGCTGCTACTTCGCCTGGCTGTCCCGGCAGGGACGCATCGGCTCCGACCCGGCACGGTCTCTGCGGGCCCCCTCCGGTGGCGGGCGGCTCCCGCGGGTCTTGTCCAAGGGGGAGGTCAGCGCGTTGCTCGACGCCAGCCCTCCCGGCGACACCCACGCCGGCCGCACGGCCGCCCTGGCCGGCGCCCTCGACCGGCGGGACCTCGCCGTGCTCGAGCTCCTCTACGCTGCCGGCCTGCGGGTGTCGGAGCTCTGCGGCCTCGACCGCGGCGACATCGACTTGCGCGGCCGCACAGTGACGGTGCTCGGCAAGGGCGCCAAGCAGCGGCGCGTGCCCATTCACGACGCGGCCGTGGCCGCGCTCGAGGCGTGGCTGGGCGGCGGGCGCGACGACATGGAGGGTCCGCCCGAGGCAGCCTTCGTCAACCAGCGTGGCGCCCGCCTCGGGCCGCGCGACGTGCGCCGCATCCTCGACCGGCGCGCCGCATCGCCCACCCATCCGCACGCCCTGCGCCATACCTACGCCACGCACCTGCTCGACGGTGGGGCAGACCTCCGCGTCGTCCAAGAGCTCTTGGGGCACGCCAGCCTGGCGACGACCCAGGTGTACACGCA
>DATJTU010000198.1:0-6644 GCA_035503015.1 Acidimicrobiales bacterium
CGCGGCTGGACGTCGTCGTGTCTCAACCTCGACAGCCGGGTGCTCAGCTCGGGGCGCTCGCTCGGCTACACGCAGGACCTCGGCGGCGGGTGGGCCGAGACGGTGCTCGCCCACGACTCGATGTTGCACCCGCTGCCCGACGCGGTGCCCGACCGGGCCGGCAGCCTCTACGAGCCCGTGTCCATCGCGTGCCACGGCGTCCTGCGCGCCGCGCCCGACGACGGCGACCCCGTGCTCGTCGTGGGCGCCGGGATCATCGGCCTCGCGGCGGTCGCGGCGTTGCGCGGGTTGTTCCCGAACTGCCCGATCACGGTGCTGGCGCGCCACGCGCATCAAGGTGCAGCCGCCGCTGCGTGTGGCGCGGACCACGTCGTCCTGAGCGATCCGCAGAACGGTCACTGGGAGGAACTGGCCTCCCTCTCGGGCGCTCGCATCGTCGGGCGCAAACAGCACCAGATGCTCATGGGCGGCTTCCCCTACGTCGTCGAAGCAGTCGGCGCGCCGCAGTCGGTCACCGAGTCGCTGCGCGCCGTCGCGCACCGCGGCACGGTCCTCCTCCTCGGGGCCGCCGGCATCAGCGAGGTGGACCTCACCCCCATCTGGTACAAGGAGGCCGCACTCGTCGGCTCCATCGACCACACCGTCGACGCCACGTCGGCGCCCGGGCTGGCCGGCGGGCCCGACCGCCACTCGGTCGACCGTGCCCTCGACGTGCTCGCCGCCGGCTACCTCCCCGATTCGGTGGTGGTGACCCACGAGTTCGCGCTCGAGGAGTATCGAGACGCCGTCGAGACGGCCATCGACCGCAACAATTCGCACGCGATCAAGGTGGTGTTCCGGCCCTAGGTCGTGCCGGGCACTGGTGGCGTCGTCGCCGGCGCCCGCCCGCCGGGGTGTGGCACCTGCTAATGAATCGGGCCGTGGCGCGATGGGCCGCCCCGCACAGGGGCCTGGTGGCGTTGGCGGCGGTGGCGCTCGGCGGGTTGGTCTTCGTCGCGCCCACCGGCCCCGCACATGCCGGCGCCGCGACCCCTGCGCCGGCGGCCGCTGGCACCGACGCGGCCGGCGGACCCCAGGCCGCCTACCGCTGCAGCTTCAACGTGAACACCGACGCGTTCACCGGCGCCGACGGCACGGCGTCGGCCATCGGCTGGCTCGGCGACCACAACAGCGTGGTGACCTGCCTCGGCGGGACGTTCGTCGTCCAGGACGGTCCGGGCGCGCTGTTCCAAGACGACGGCTTCGGCGTCTACGACGGCCAGCGCACCACCTGGGCCGACGCGGAGGGCTATCTCCCCGCGCAGGTCACCACCTTCGACGACGACGGCGCCACAGTCGCCATCACGGAGTTCGCCGACGAGGTCACGCTCGGCGGCCACCCCTACGTCGCCGTCTACGCCAGGGTGCGCGTCACCAACCCCACCGCGCACACGGTCGAGGTCGACCCTGCGGCGTCGCCGAGCCTGATCCCGCTCGGCACCGCCTCCAATGCGGTGCCCGCCCATCACAGCGTCAACCACGACTACGTCGTTGTCGCAGACCGCTTCGGCGCCGACGTCCCGTGGCCGAGCGACCAGGCGCTGGCGGGCGCCGGCGGCTTCGACGCGCACTTCGACCACATGCGCGCCTTCTGGAACGACCAACTCGACGCGATCGCACAGGTCGACGTGCCGGATCGTGCCCTCGACGACGCCTACAAGAGCGGGTTCATCACGACGCAGATCACCCGGAGCGGCAACGACCTCGACACCGGCGTCAACGGCTACGAGAGCGAGTTCAGCCACGACGTCGTCGGCATCCTCACCAACCTCTTCACGCAGGGCTACTTCACCGACGCCCACGCGCTGTTGACCGAGGCGCGCGCCGTCGTCGGCTCCCAGGGGCAGTACGTCGACGGCCTGTGGACCTACGCCGTGCCATGGGCCGTCTACGTGCTCAAGACCGGTGACACGTCGTTCACGGCGCAGAACTTCGCCACCGCCGGCCCAGCGGGCGACGCGCTCGAGCCCAGCATCGAGGACGCGGCGCATGCCATCGCGGCCGACCGGACGGGGCCGATGGGGACGATGGAGGCGACCGACGACATCGACACCCAGGGGTACTGGACCGAGGACGACTACGAGGCGCTGCTGGGGCTCGCCGCGTACCGCGTCGTGGCGTCGGCCGTCGGCAACACCGCTGAGGTGAGCTGGGCGACGTCGCAGTACGACAGCCTGTTGGCGGCGACCAACGCCGTCCTCGGCGAGACGATCAGCCAGAACCACCTCGACTACCTCCCGTGCTCGCTGACCGCGCCGAACACGGTCAACCGCTGCGACAACCCGAGCGACGCGAACTGGACCTCCCCGTTCGGCAACTGGGCGTGGGAAGGCTCCTTGTTGGGCGCCCCGCTGAGCGGCCCGGGGCTGACCCTGATCGACGCCACGTACGACTACGGCTTCGGCCGGCTGCACGGCGTGCTGCCGCCGGGCACCACGGGTGGCTTCCCCGACGACTGGTACTCGAGCGCCTACGACGCCGCCGACGGATCGGCCGGCCTCGCCGCCAGCGCGCACCGGGACCAGGGCATCGTCGACTACGAGTTCATGCTCGCCAACGGGCAGAGCGGCCCGCTGTCGTGGTGGGAGAGCTCGACGGCGCCCGACCCCTCCTCGCCGTGGGCGGGACACCACCCGGGCGCGGGCCAGGGGTCGTCGCCGCACGCGTGGGGGATGGCCGGCGCGAACAAGGTGCTCCTCGACTCGCTCGTGGCCCAGCAGGCGGGCGGTGCGCTGGTGGTCGGACGCGGCGTCCCCGCGGCGTGGTTGCACCCGGGCGGGTCCCCACTCACCGTCACGAACTTCCCGACGACGAGGGGTCGCCGGCTCGGCGTCACGATCACCGCGTCGAGCGCGACGAAGATCAGCCTCAGCCTGAGCGGCGCCGAGCCCTCAGGCGACGTGCTCTTCCAGCTGCCGGTGTTCCTCCACGACGTCGCGTCGAGCACCGCGGGCACCGTCGACGACGCCACGGGCACCGTGACGCTGTCGGCGCACGTCCGTCACGTCACGGTGACGTTGCGGCACCCGGCGGCGGGATAGACGCGGACACCGGTCACGCCGAAGCCGGGCGCGCCGGCGACGCCCGCCGCACCGGCCGGGGTCGGCACGTGCCGCGGCCGGAGCGGCACACCCGCCACGGCGCCGTAGCCCGCCAGGGCCACCGGGCGCGACCGCGGAGCAACGCGGGACACCGGGGCCGCGCGGACGACGGGTGCCAGCGCGACCAGCGGGCCGCCCAGCAGGTGCACGTGCGAGATCGTCGTCCCGCTGCTCTCGTGCACGGCCCGGGCGAGCCGGCTCATGTGGGCACGGCCGGTCGTGGTGCGGCGGAGGCTGACGCACGCGAGCACCGCCACGGCGAAAACCGCGGCCGTCATCGCGGGCAGCCACCGCGCGAGGTGCACGTGCGTCCACCCGTGTGTGGCGGACGCCACCCAGTAGGACGCTGCCCCCTCCAACGCCACGAAGACGGTCACCATGACTGGGACCGGCCTCGCGCCGACCCACGCGGCTGCCTTGCGCATTGTTCCCCCCCTGGCACTGCGGCGGCGCGGCCGCCGTCGTTGCATTGTGACAGCGCGGCCTCGTCGCGGCCAGGGTGCGGGCAGCACGAAAAACAAAAGCAACGCAACGGCAACCGCTCCAGGCACGGGAGGCACACCGCTCCGACAACGACAGGTGTGCTCCGCGTGATCTCGCCGCGAACCCGCTGTGATCTGGGTCTTTTGGCCGATGCGCCTGCGGGGCGGCGCTCCGTAGCCTGACAGGGAGCGGAGCGAGGATCCCCGGGACCCGGGTCAGCGCTCCCCACGTGAGGGGGAATCACATGGACGCTGCGGCTCGGGGACCCGCCCTGCGCTCCCGGCACGACCACGCGTCACGCCGCCGCGCCGCAGCAGCTCGACCGCACCGCCCGCGCCCGCGCCCTCGCCCGGGGTCCGGTGCGACCCCGTGGCAGGTCGAGATCGTCGTGCCCGTCTACAACGAGGCGGGGTGCCTCGAGGCCAGCATCGCCGCGCTCCGCCGCTACCTCGACGAGTCCTTTCCGTTCCGGACACTCGTCACCATCGCTGACAACGGCAGCACGGACGGCACGGCGTTCGTGGCACAGCGCCTTGCGTCCGCCCTCGACGGCGTCCAGGCGCTCATCCTGTCGCGCAAGGGTCGCGGACACGCGCTCCGGACGGCCTGGTCGGCCAGCGAGGCGCCGGTCGTGGCGTACATGGACGTCGACTTGTCGACTGCGCTGCCCGCGCTGCTGCCCCTCGTCGGCTCCGTGCTGTCGGGGCACAGCGACATCGCCGTCGGCACCCGCCTGGCGCACGGCTCCCACGTCGTCCGTGGCCCCAAGCGCGAGCTCATCTCACGGGCCTACAGCCACATCGTGCGGCTCTCGCTGCACAGCCGGATCTCGGACTTCCAGTGCGGCTTCAAGGCCCTCCGGCGAGAGTGCGCACTGAACCTCCTCCCGCTGGTCCACGACGACGAGTGGTTCTTCGACACCGAGCTCCTGGTCACCGCCGAACGGCGCGGGGTGCGCATCAGCGAGATCCCGGTCGAGTGGACCGACGACCCCTCCTCGTCGGTCGACATCGTGAAGACCGCGGCTGACGACCTGCGTGGCATCTGGCGCATCGCCCGCGGCCGGCTGCGGACCGAGGCGTCGCCTTCTCCCGCGCCGAACGCGCCCACGCCGGCACCCACATCCGAGCAGTTGCTCTCCTTTGCCGGCGTCGGCATCCTCAGCACGCTCAGCTATCTCATGCTCTTCGCGCTGGGGTGGCGCACGCTCGGGCCGTGGGTGTCCAACGCCCTCGCGCTCGCGTTCTGCACGTTGGTCAACACCGCCCTGCACCGCTCGCGCGCCGGCCGGGCGGCTGCACGCCCGTCGGACCCGGCCCAGCCTGGATTCGCGCTCGTGGTCACCGTGCTCTACGCCGTCAGCCTCGCCGCGACGTCGGCCACGATCGCGGTCGGCATCGCGCTGGCCGGATCGAGCCTCGCCGGCGACGCGGTGGCCGCGCTCCTCGGCAGCGTGGCGGCGTCGATCCTCCGCTTCTCACTGTTGCGCAGCTGGGCGTTCCGGCCGGCCGGCCCGGCAGCGGGGACGCAGCCCGCCACGGCGTGACCGGGGGGACGGGCGTGATCGAGGCGCGCGTTCGTCCACCTGAGGCGACCGCGATCACGACGCGGACTGCGACGCCGACGCCGGACGTCGCGCCACGCCAGCCACGCGCCCGCACTGCCGGCCTCGTGAGCCGCTGCCGGCCCCTGGTCCGGCCCGCGGCGTACTACGTCGTCTCGCGGGCCGTCGTCCTGGCCGCGACCGCGGTCGTCGTGGCGCGTCATCCGACCGTCCGGCTGACCCAGGCCCTGGGCACGCTCTTCGACGGCCGCTGGTATCTCCTGATCGCGCAGCACGGGTACCCGCACCACCTGGTCAACGAAGGTGACGGGAGCCGCTGGGGCTTCTTCCCGGGTTTCCCCCTCGTGGTGCGAGGGGCGGCGGAGATCACCCGCCTGAGCCTCCCGGACGCGGCGCTCGCGGCCGCGTTCGTGTTCGGGCTGACCTCGGCCGTCGCCATCTTCCTCGCAGTGCGCGAGGTGGCCGGGACCGAGCTGGCCAACCGCGCCGTCCTGCTCTACGTCTGCTTCCCGACCTCCTACGTCCTGTCCCTCGCCTACACCGAGGGCCTCTTCATCACTGCGGCCGCGTTGTGCCTGTTCGCGTTGTCGCGACGCGCCTTCGTGACGGCGGGCCTGTGCGCGTGCCTCGCCGGGTTCACCCGCAACGCGGGCGTCGTCGTGGTGGTCGTCGTGCTCGTGGTCGCGCTCCCCGCCGCGTGGCGTGAGCGCTCCTGGCGCCCCGCTCTCGCGGCCGCCCTCGCGCCGGTCGGCCTCGTCGCGTTCATGGCGTACAGCCAGATCATGGTCGGCACCCCCTTCGCCTTCCTGTCCGCGCAGAAGTTCTGGGGCTCGCACTTCGTGTGGTTCCGCGCCCCCGTCGCCGCGCTCGTCGGCGCCGTCCAGACGGGACCGGGCCGACACGGTTTCGGCCCCGACGCGTTGGCCAGCGCCGCGTTGGTCCTGGGTTTTCTCGGTCTGTGGTGGCTCGACCGGATGCGCACCCGGCCCCGCCCTGCCGACACCTTCTCCGCCACCCCCGCCGGCGCTGCGACCATGATCGCCGTCCCCGCCACGTGGTGGATCTACACGTTCGGCGCGCTGCTCGTCGCCTACAGCGCGTTCTTCCTCGACAGCATCCCGCGCTACACGATGGCGGCGTTCCCTTTGTTCCTCGCGTTCGCGTGGCGGCTGCCGCGCCGCTGGACCGTGCCGGTCGCCGGCGTGCTGTTGTGCGCGCAGGTGGCCTTGCTGGTGACGGTGCTCAGCCCGCTCTGGCACCCGGTCGGTTCGCCGCTGGTCCCGTAGGTCCCGGGCGGCGCGTCCGCAGCGCGTGGCGCGCACAACAGACCGGTGCAGCGGTCAGGGCGCGGTGCCGTCCCACTCCGCCAGCGGCGCGCACTGCCAGCGCCACCGCGTCTGGTGGTCGCGCCCGCGCAGGTCGCGCCGGCCGTTGGCCCACAAGAGGACCTCCCAGGG
>DATJTU010000199.1:0-4684 GCA_035503015.1 Acidimicrobiales bacterium
CCGCCCGCGGTGATGAACGACATCAATTCGTCGTCGATGATCCCCGGCGCCACCGCGTTGACGCGGATGCCCCGCGCCCCGAGCTCCTCGGCGGCCGTCTGGGCCAGGAAGCAGATCGCCGCCTTCGAGACGCCGTAGGCCCACAGGTGCGGGTGCGGGAACACCCCGGCCCCCGAGGACATGAGGACGATCGAGCCCGGGCCGCCCTGGTTCGCCATCGCAGCCCCGCCCTGTTTCACACAGATGACCGAGCCGACCAGGTTCAGGTCGACCGTGGCGCGCACCGAGGCGATGTCGGCGGTGAGGACCGACCCGATGTGGGTCGACCCGCCGGCACAGGCGAACAGGCCGTCGATGCGCCCTGTCTCCTCTGCCGTGACGGCGACAGCCTCGGCCACCTGGTCTTCGACGGTGACGTCTGCGACCACGTAGCGCGCCGTGGCTCCGGACGCGGCAGCGGCCGCCAGGCGTGCCGTCGCGTCCGCCAGCTTCTGCTCGGTACGCCCGCAGATCGTGACGTGGGCCCCGTCGGCGACGAAGCGCTCCGCCGTCGCCAGGCCGATCCCGCTGCCACCGCCCGTGACGAGGATGGACCAGCCGGCGATGCCCGCCAGCGGGCTTGAGCCGCCGCGGGCGCCGCCCGGCCCGGCGCTCGCCATCAGACGGGGCCGACGCCGGCGGGAGCCGTCGGCGTGAAGGCGACGGGCATGTGCTCGATGCCCGAGATGAAGTTCGCCTCCCGGCGCTCGAGGGCCGTGCGCTCGACGGCGAGGTGGATGTCGGGAAGGCGGGCCAGGACGCGCTCGACCATCACGCGCAACTCGAGGCGCGCGAGTTGGTTGCCCAGGCAGAAATGCGCCCCGAAGCCGAAGGCCATGTGGGGATTGGGGCTGCGCGTGATGTCGAAGGAATCCGCGTGCTCGAAGACCGACTCGTCGCGGTTGGCCGAGGGGTAGAGCAACAACAGCTCCTGTCCCTCGCCGATCCGCGCTCCCCCCAGTTCGACGTCGCGGGTCGCGGTACGCGCCATGTTCTTGATCGGCGAGACCCAGCGCAGCATCTCTTCGACCGCGCCAGGCATGAGGCCCGCCGGGTCGGCCGCGAGTTGCGTCGTCTGGTCGGGGTGGCGCAGGAGCTCTTCGACGCCGCCACTGATGACGTGGCGCGTGGTCTCGTCGCCGCCGATGAGGATGAGGAGCGTCTCTTGCACCAGCGACTCGTCGTCGAGCGAGTCACCGTCGATCTCGGCGTGGCAGAGCACCCCGACCAGATCGTCGGTGTTGCCCGAGACGCGCCGCTCCTCGAGGACGGGGTGGATGTAGTCGGAGTACCCGGTGAAGGCCTCCATGGCGCGCACCATCGCCTCGGGGTCGGGCGAGCCCTGGCTCTTCAACATGTCGTCGGACCAACGCAGCAGCTCGTCGCGGTCGGCCGGTGCGAAGCCGAGCATGTCGCCGATCACGATGATCGGGAGGGGTGCGGCCAGCTCGGTGACGAAGTCGCAGCTGCCCCGCTCGCACACCGTGTCGATGAGCGCGTCGCACACGGTGCGCAACCGGTCCTCCATGGCGCGGACCCGCTTGGGCGTGAAGGCCTCGGAGACGAGGCGGCGGCGCCGGACGTGCTCGGGGGCGTCGAAGTCGATCATCATCGGCAGGGGCGGGTACTTCGGGCGGATGCCCCCGGCATTGGAGAACGACTCGGTGTCGACGGACGCCTGTTTCACGGCGGCGTAGCTGGCAGCGGCCCACAGGTCGTTGGCCTCGTCGTAGTACACGGGGGCATTGGCCCGCATCCAGGCGAAGGCGTCATGGGGCTCCCGCCCGAAGAATGCGCCGCTCATGAGGTCGATGCCCAGGGCCTCGGGGGCGGTGGTCACGGCCGAGACGATATCGCCGGGTGGGTAGGGTTGGCCCATGGCAGATCAGGCGACCTTCACCGACGTCGCCATGGAGTTCATGCCGGGGTTGTACTCGGCAGCCCTGCGCATGACGAGGAACCGGGCCGACGCCGAGGACCTCGTCCAGGAGACCTACCTCAAGGCCTACCGGTCCTTCGGCTCCTTCCAGGAGGGGACCAACCTGCGGGCCTGGCTCTATCGCATCCTCACCAACACCTACATCAACAACTACCGGGCCGCCCAGCGCCGCCCCGAGACGACCGACGTCGAGGACCTCTATCTCTACAAGCGCCTCGCCGGCTCGGGCGGCAGCGAGCCCGGCCGCTCCGCCGAGGACGAGGCGCTGGACCGCTTCACCGACGACGACGTCAAGGCCGCGCTCGAGGCACTGCCCGAGTCCTTCCGCATGGCCGTGTTGCTCGCCGACGTGGAGGGGTTCAGCTACAAGGAGATCTCCGAAATTACGGACGTGCCGATCGGGACCGTCATGAGCCGGATCCACCGGGGAAGAAGGGCGCTGCAGAAGGCGTTGCACGATGTTGCGGAGTCGCGAGGCCTCGTCGGCAGCGTGCCGGGGGGTTAGGAAAATGAGCGGAGCAGACGTAAGCAAGGAAAAGGGCACGCAGCCCGGCGCCATGGACGCCGACGCGCTGTTCGGTCCGTCGGTCAACTGCGAGGAAGCGGTGCACGAGCTGTACCACTACCTGGACGGCGAGCTGACGGAAGAGCGGCGCGTCGAGATCAGCATCCATCTCGACTGGTGCGGGCCGTGCAGCGGCGCGGCCGAGTTCGAGGCGGAGCTGCGCCGCGTCATCGCGAACCGGTGCAAGGACCGCGTGCCCCAGACCCTGATGGACCGCATCGCGGCCGCCATCGACGAAGAAAGCCGGCAGCACGACGGCGAGCACTGACGTCACCCCGGTCGCTCCGGACGTCCCGGTGGGCGGCCCGGCGATGGTGGACTGGGCCCTTGCCCAGCGGGTGGCCGCGGGCGCGCTCATCTTGAAGCCGGCGCCGGCTTCCTACCGCTCTTCGGCGCTGCAGGGTCAGTTCGAGGAGCTGACCGCGCGCGCAGAGGAGCTGGTGAGCGAGGCCACCGGGCTCCACTCGGCGCACGGGTTGGCGCGCGCCAAGGTGACCGACCGCCCGGGATGGGCGGCTGCCAACGTGCGCTCCATCGAGCGGCTCGTGACCCCGGCGTTGCTCGAGCTGCAACGCAAGCGCGGCGCCAAGCTCGGCGGCCCGTCGCTCGTCGTGGGCCGTGCGGTCGCCGGCACCCAGCTGGGCCTCATGCTCGCCTACATGGCGACGAGGGTGCTCGGGCAGTACGACCTCCTCATCGACGACTCGTCCCCCGAGGACCAGGATCTCGTCTCCTACGTCGGGCCGAACATCATCGCGGTGGAGGAGCAATACGACTTCGCGCCGAGCCAGTTCCGCTTGTGGCTCGCGCTCCACGAGGTCACGCACCGGCTGCAGTTCACCGCCGTCCCCTGGTTGCGCGACCACTTCGTCGGGCTCGTGACCGAATTGATCGGGCCCCTGTCGGCCGACCCGTCCGGCTTCGCCGAGGTGGTCAAGCGCGCCGCCGCCGAGGTGCGCGCGGGGCGCAACCCGACGCGCGACGCGGGCATCGTGGGCATGCTGGCCACCCCGGAGCAGAAGCTCGCCTTGTCGCGTATCTCGGGCATGATGAGCCTGCTCGAGGGTCACGGCGACGTGACCATGGACCGCGCCGGCGCCGGCGAGGTGCCCGGTGCCGCGCACTTCTCCCAGGTGCTGCACGAGCGCCGCACCAATGCGCGCGGGTTCACCAAGCTGGTCTCCAAGCTCCTCGGCCTCGACGCCAAGATGCGCCAGTACGCCGAGGGGGAGCGGTTCGTCGAAGCGGTCGAAGCCGACGGCGGCCCCGCCCTGTTGGCCCGGGTCTGGGAGGGCCCCGAGTGGCTGCCCACGCTGGAGGAGATCCGCGACCCGGCCCTCTGGGTGGCCCGCGCCGGTGGGTGAGGACGCGCCCGGCGCGTCCGACCAGTCCGACCAGTCCCTGCTGAACACGCTCCTGGCCCGGTGCACCTTCCCGCCGGCGGGCACCCCGCTGGCGTGTGCCGTGTCGGGCGGCGCGGACTCGCTGGCGCTCCTGGTCCTCGCGTGCGCAGCGGGGTGTGACGCCACCGCATACCACGTCGACCACGGGCTGCGACCGGGCTCGGACACGGAGGCGGACGTCGTGGCCGCGGCGGCCGCGCGTGTCGGCGCCCGCGTCGTGCGCCAGCGCGTCGAGGTGGCGCCGGGGCCCAATCTCGAGGCGCGGGCACGCGAGGCGCGCTTCGCCGTGTTGCCGCCCGGCGTCGCGACGGGCCACACCATGGACGACCAGACGGAGACGATCCTCGTCAACCTGTTGCGCGGCGCGGGGGCGGACGGGCTGGCCGGGATGCAGCCCGGCCCGCGCCACCCGCTGCTCGGCCTGCGCCGGAGCGAGACGCACACGCTGTGCGCGACGCTCGGGTTCGTCCCGGTGTGCGACGCGAGCAACGACGACCCTGCGTTCGTGCGCAACCGGGTGCGCCACGAGCTGCTCCCACTGTGCGCGCAGGTAGCCGGGCGCGACCCCGTGCCGCTGCTGGCGCGCCAGGCGGGGGTCCTGCGCGACGAGGTGGCGCTCCTCGACTCCCTTGCGGCAACGGAGCTGCCCGACCCTGCCGACGCCCGTGCCCTCGCCCGGGCCACGCGTCCGTTGGCACGGCGGGCCGTGCGCCGCTGGTTGCGCGAGGAGGAGGGCGG
>DATJTU010000200.1:0-11198 GCA_035503015.1 Acidimicrobiales bacterium
GACGACGTTGTTCGCCTCCTCGGCGACGGGTTCGTGCTCGAGCGCCATGCGGCCGAGCCCCGCACGGACCCGCCGCCCGGCACCCCGCACATCGCCGATGTCGTGGTGCGCGCCCGCAGGCGATGACGACGGGGCGCCCGCGCGACGTCGTCGGGGCCTAGAGGTAGTCCCGCTTCCGCATCCACATCAGCGTGAACCACCCGACGATGGGGGGAAGGTACGCGGTGAAGGTGCGCTGGACGAAGACCGCTGCAGTTGCCTCGTGGCTCGGGATCCCTGCCGCGGTGAGGGCGAGGATGAGACCGGCTTCCGCGACGCCCATGCCACCGCCGGCGGGGGAGGCCGACGCTAGGGTCCCGGCGACGGTCGACGCAATGATCAGTGCGGCCAGGGAGAGATTGGCGCCGAAGGCGTGGAGCGAGGTCCCCAGTGCCGTGATGATGAGGAGCTGTGCGGCGATCTGGCCCCCGAAGAGCTCGACAAGCTTGACCGGTCGCGTCGCCAGGGCCTTGAGGTTGGCGAAGATGCTCGACACCTTGGGCCGCATCTTCTGCGCCACCTGGTGGCGCCACCGGGGCACGGCGAACAGCGCGGTCAGGACGAGGCCGATGGCGACGACCACCCCGAGCAGGATCCAGAGGATCGCGGCGTGGTTGCCCTGGTGCAGGCTCTTCCCGAAGTGGAAGTCGCTCCATGCGATCGGGATCGCGATCAGGAACAGGACGATCTTGACCAGCAGGGACGACAGGCTGACCAAGGCGCTCGAGGTGACGGCGACGGTCGTGTCGTACCCCTGTTGTTGGTAGAAGCGGACGTCGGTGGCGAGCACCGCCGGGTTGCCGCCCGCCAGTGTCGTGAAGGAGCTCGCCAGCTCGAGGCCGATGACGCGTCCGAGGGGAAGAGAACCGGGAACGCTGCCGATGTCACAGGTCCCGCCACCCAGGTACGAGGACCAGCAGAGGAGCGCCGTGACGACCACCCACCCCCACTGCGCATCCTTGATCGTGTTGATCGAGTGGGAGGCGTTGATGAGCACCGCGATGAGCGCCCATCCCCCGACCAGGGATCCGACCGCGACGAGCACCTGGTTCCAGCTCAGGCGCCTCGGCTCGACCAGTTCGGGGACGTCGATGCCGGCCTGATGCGCCGCGTCCGTCCGGAGCGCGTCAAGCAGTTGATGCTTCCCCTTCATCGCCACGGTGATGCTGGGATCGAGTCCCGCGCGGCGTAAGTGCGTGAGTGTCCCGGGGACGAGGTCCTTCGGCACGACGCGGACGAGGGACGCGGCGGTTCGTTCGGGTCCCGCGACCAGGGCGGCGGACGCCGTCGCGCCCGCCAGGTCCTGGTCGAGGAGGAAGGTCCCGGCGTTGGACACCGCATCGTTGAAATCGGTCAATGCGACCGAGTCCGTGGAGGCGTCGACGACGATCACATGCGGATTGAGTGCGCCGTGGGCGATACGGGATGAGCGGAGGGCGAGCATCTGGCGAAACAGGTCGTCGAGCGCATCGTCGGAGAGCGCATCTGCTTCGAGCGCCGAGAAGGGTACGCCCGGAGCCGATCGCGCGATCAGCGCCGCGTCGTGGCTCGGTCCGAGTGTCGACGCATAGATGACCTCGGGAACCCGTGCTCCGGCGCGTGCGGCGAGCTGGGTGACGGACGACTCGTGCTCGACTTCGTTGATCCTGTTCATGCTGAGCGCAGGGCCCGAGTCCCGATACAAGATGAGGCGGTAGAGCTTCCTGAGCAATTGCGCGTCTGCGGCATCCCGGCCGTAGAGCGAGATGGTGAGCGCGTCGCCATCCTTGGTGCGCGCGCCATAGTGGGCCACACCCCACGTCTGGAATTGGCTCGGACTCACCGAGGCGGCGTCGATCCCGATGTCCGCGAGAGCCAGCCGCAGCTCCTCGCCAGACGGCAGACCGAGCGGGGAGCCCCACGCGAGGTGCAGAACGGTGGTGACGCCCCAGCCGATCGCCATGCTCCCGACGACATTGGCGGGAAGCCCGTGACCCGCGACCACGGTCGCCACGATGGCCAAGAAGACGATGAACTCGAGGAGCCGCTGGACCGTGCGGGAGAGATACGGGAGGCCCGCCGAGAGGATTGCGATCGCCAACGCGACGTGCAGCACCGGGAAGCTGAGCACGTAGCCGTCGAATTGGATGCTCGGAGGCCGGCCTCCCGAGGCGCCCAGGACCAGGATGAGGAGGCCGGACACGGCCGCGGTCCCGGCGGCCGTGACCACGAGGTCGCGCATGACGTCCCACCGGCGAGCGAGCGCCGCCACCAACGCGAGGAGCGCGATGGTCCCGAAGCTGCCGCCGATCCAGAAGACGTCGACGAGCCATTTGACGCCTTGGGGCGGGGGGCTGAGGACGTGGGTGAGCACGTCCTCCGGGTGAGAGTTGGACCGCAACACGGCGACCGACACCACGACGACGAACAACGCCGTGATCAGCCGCACCGCATCCGATCCCCGTCGCCGGCGCTGGCCGTCTCCGAGGGGGGCGAAGAAGATCGCTCGCCAGTTCCGCTCCGCCTGGTTGACGGGGCGCACCGCTGTCGATGGGGGATCCGTCTGGGTGGACACGCCGGTCACCGTTCTCACTCCCGGCGAGACATCAGCCGAACCGGGGCGCAAGCGGCCCCGGGCACGGCGCGAGCGGCGGCGCTGGTGCCGCGCGGCTCGGCCGCCTCCAGTCGGTCACACGCGACGACGCGGCACCGCCGCCCGGAACGTGGTCACGTCGCGCGTTGGCCAGCAGCATGCAACTCGAATGCGATGACCAGATCGCTGATGCCCCGGAAGATGGCGAAGAAGCCCACCCAGAGGACCAAGAGGGTGGCCCGAGCGCCGATGTACTGCTGCGATGCCCAAAAGCCGAGGGCAACTTCGAGGATCCCGACGACAAGGCCCAGCCACCACGTGGGGTTTACCGGCTGCGCCATGGCGGAGTACGCGATGTCGAAGCCGCCGTTCAAGATGAGAAGGAACCCAAATGCGGCGGCGAGTGACCAGAAGGCGTTGTACGGGCTGACGAACGACCAGATTGCGCCTCCGATGAAGAGCACGCCGAGGATGATGCGCAGCACGGCCCACCCGCCACCTTGGATCCCCGCCATGCCGAACTGGTAGAGCGCGGCGAGCAGGAACACCGCGCCGAGCATGAGGCCGATCGTCGCGACCGAGCTGACGTCGAAGCGCAGCACGATCACCCCGACGATGAGCCAGAGGAAGCCAACCACCAGCGGGATCCACCAGCGGCGGGAGATGCGCGACTGAATCTGCGCGAGTTCGGTGTTCAACATGGTCCCTCCCTTCGAGTCGCCCGCAGCGTACCGCCGCGACTTTGGCGATGCCCTGGAGAAACGAGGTGGAGGGTTCAGATGGCCAGCGGGACGCCGGAACGGTGTGACGGCGCGGGCGTGGCGTCGTCTTCGCCGTGGCTCTCGAGGAGGGCCTCGATCTGCTCGGGAGGCGACGGGTGGGCGAGAAAGTATCCCTGCACCAGGTCGCAGTGCGCCGCCCTGGTGACGCTCAGTTCGTGCTCGGTCTCGACGCCCTCGGCCACGACGGTGAGGCCCAGGTCGTGGCCCAAACGCACGATCGATTTCACGAGAGAGCGGGCCTGCTGATTTGCTGGCGCGCCCAGTTCGCTCACGAAGGAGCGGTCGATCTTCAAGATGTCGATCGGGAGCCGTCGCAGATACGACAGCGACGAGTACCCGGTTCCGAAGTCATCGATCGCGATGCGGACGCCCAACTCGCGCAGCCTGGTGAGGCGGTGGTAGACGCGAGCAGTGTCCGACAAGAGCGCACTCTCGGTGAGCTCGAGCACGAGGCCGCCCGGCGGGAGTCCGCTGTCGAGCAACGCAGCCTTGACCTCGGCCACGAACAGGTTGTCGTAGAGCTGGTACGCGGACACGTTGACGGCGACGCTCAAGTCCCCGGCGCCGTCGATGGTCCGCCAGCGGGAGGCCTGCTGACATGCCTGCCGCAGCACCTTCCTCCCGATCTCGTTGACCAGACCCATCTCCTCGGCGACCGGGATGAACTCCTCGGGCGAGACGGGGCCCCGCTGAGGGTGGTTCCAACGGACGAGTGCTTCCGTCGAGACGGGCCGTCCGGTGCGGAGGTCGAAGACAGGTTGGTAGTCGATCCCCAGCTCACGGTTCGCGCGCACCGCTTGGCGCAGGTCTCCGTGCAGGGCGTGTTGGGCTGCCAGCGACGCGCGCATGTGCGGCTCGAAGCGGGCGATCCGGTCCGTCCCGCCCGACTTGGCGGCGTACATGGCGATGTCCGCCTCGCACAGCAGGGCGTCCGCGTCGAGCGAGACGCCCGTCGAGTCGGTGACGCCGATGGACGCGCGTATATCGATCTCGCGCCCGTTCAGCCCGAACGGGCGTCGCAGAGCCTGCAGCACCCGATTCGCCGTCGCGGAGACGTCCTTTGCGCTGCTCCCGTCGAGGATGATGGCGAATTCGTCCCCGCCGAGCCTGGCCACGGTGTCCCCTTCTCGCAGGCAGCCGCTGATCCTGCTCCCGACCTCGACCAGCAGCTGGTCGCCGACGTCGTGGCCCAGCGTGTCGTTGACCATCTTGAAGCTGTCCATGTCGCAGAGCAGGACGCCGACCGGGACGCCCGTCCGGCTCGAGCGCACGAGCGCGTTCTCCAACCGGTTGCGCAGGAGCGAGCGGTTGGCCAGTCCGGTGAGGCTGTCGTGGAACGCCTGGTGCTCGAGCTCCTCGAGGAGCCGATGATGGTCGGTGATGTCCCGGAAGCTCCAGACGCGGCCGACGACGGAGCCTTCGATCCGTTGCGGGAGCGAGTGGCGTTCGAAGACGCGTCCGTCGGCGAAGGTGAGGATGTCGTCGCTCTCGGCGTCCGGGTGGGCGTAGAGCTCGCGCACCTTGGACCGGAACACCTCTGGGTGGAGGAGCTGGTTCTCGACGAACTCGAGCGCATGCTGGTCGTCACCTTCCGACAGCAACTCCTTCGGCAGCTTCCACATCTCGACGAACCTCGCGTTGAACTGCGAGATCTTTCCCTCGTTGTCGACGACGAGGATCCCGTCCGCCGTGGAGTCCAAGGTTGCGGTGAGCAAGGACAGAGTGGACTGGAAATCCTTGGCAGCGTCGTCGCGTTCCGCGAGGGCCAGCTCGTTCTGGCGGGTCTTGTTGCCCATCACCCATGTCACGAAGCCGACACCCAGTATCTCGAGCGCCGCCAGTCCGTCCACGTAGGGCGGGTGGACGTAGCTCGACACAACACCGAGCGCGATCGCAACCTGCCCGGCCGCCATGGTCACGGCGGTCCAGAGGACGACGACGGACCAGGTGCGCGACCCGGCCAGGTCCAACGTGCTGGCGGCGACGAACAGGAAGCCGATCGCGAGCGTCGGTCCCCATCCGATTGCATAGATGATGGCGGCGACGCCCGCGCATTGGAGGCCGACCCCGACGTGCACGGCCCATGGGTCGTGCCTGGCCGCGAGGAGGCGGCTCGTGGACTCGCTGATCAACGCGGCGGTTGAGAGCAGGATCAAGATGAGCCACAGTGGCGCGCCGCCCATGAGACCGAGGCGCGACATCAGCACGAAGGCGGCCGCCGTCAACGCGCTCGGCAGCGCCACGGCGGCGATGCGCGGCACCGCAGGTGTGACCCGCCCGGCTCCTGATTCGCTCACATCTGAAATGTCGGAACGTCGGCGAGCTTCCGGGTTGGCAGAAAAGACAACCGGAACACAATTCGTGACTGGCCGGCCGGTGACGACTGCGCACGCGCGAACTGCGAGACCCCATGTTCCGTAGACGGATCACGACAGTGCCCCTGCGGACGCGTCGCGGACGCTTGGTACGATTTGCAGGTGAGGGAGGAGACGATGAAGCGGGACGTACCCCCCGTCGATGACGCCTTCAGCTCCGTCCTCGCGCGCGTGACCGGCGACTCGTCGCAGGGACGGTGCCCCGCGTGCGGTGGCATCCACGCCGCAGCACCTCCCGCGTTCGTGCCCTTCGGTGCGGCCGGGCGTGTGTCGCCGACCGAGCTCGGATCGATGGTGTGGGCACTGGCGCCGCTCGTGACCGTCGGTTTGGCGGCCGGGCCGTGCTTCGCGTATGCCGCGGTGCGCCGGCGGAGCCGCGGCTTCGGGCTGGCGGCGCTCGTGTACTCGGTCGCCAGCATTGCGATCGTCTGGGGCAACGTCTGGAGTCCCGGCAACTCGGTCGAGCTCAATGTCGGCGCGCTCGCGGTGCTGGCCGTCTGGACGGTCAGCAGCATTCACGCACTCGCGGTCCGCCGCAGGGTCTTCTTCGATGCGGTGGAGGGGCCTGTCGCCGCGGCACGAGCTCGCATCCGGCGGCGAGACGACTCGCGCAGGATCGCCGTCACCGATCCGCGGCTGGCGAAGGAGCTGCAGATTGGCCGGCCCGACCAGCCGTCTGACTACGACGACGGGGGGCTGCTCGACGTGAACCACCTCCCCGAGGAGTACCTGCGGGAGGCCAGCGGCCTCGATCCTGAGCTCGTGCGCAGCATCGTCGAGGCTCGGGCGCAGGTCGGCGGATTCGAAAGCCGCCACGACCTCGAAACGATCGTGGGCCTCGACCCACGGACCCTCGATCAGGTCGCCGATCGCCTGCTGTTCTGCCGAGAGCCGTAGCCGGCCGGGTCGGCGTCGACTCAGGCCGCGCTCAGCGCGGAGCGACCAGCGACTCCTCACGCTTCGGCCGCCGGGCGGCATCCCCGGACTGACCCGGGTCGCCGACGGACGGGGAGGTGGCCCCGGCCGCGGCTTGGCGGTTCGCCCTCCGAGCGGCGTAGGCGGCCCACCGCGACGCCGTGCCGCCGGCACCGGCCTCGATGTTCTCGTTCTGGATGCGCTCGAGGACCTCTTCCCGGTCGATGCGGATCTGGCGCGGCGCCTCGATCCCGAGGCGGACCCGCCCGTTCTCCGACACGGAGACGACAGTGATCACGATGTCGTCGCCGACGACGATCTTCTGCCCCGGCTCCCGGGTGAGGGTCAGCATGTGTGTGATCTCCTACGTGTCGTCTGCCACCAGCGCCAGCGGCAGCGGCGTACGGACTGACCAGCCCGTCTCGGCCTCGCTGGATGCCGGTACGTACTGATCGGCAAGACCGGAGTGCCGGTTGACCACGATGGGTGAAAAGAGGTTCACCGTTGACCGTCCGATGGGATTTCGGTGGGTGACGATCGCCAGCAGCGCGGCATCGTCGGGGACCACCAGGTCCAGGCTCTCGGCGAAGTGCTCGTCCAGGGAAATTTGGTAGTTCGGAGCGAAGAACCCGGGAGGCGCCACCAGGAACTGCGGGCTGGGAACGACGGCGCCACCGCGCAGGCGGACCGTGTCCGTGCACCGCAGGCCGGCGAAGAGGGCCTCGG
This sequence comes from Acidimicrobiales bacterium, assembly GCA_035503015.1. Taxonomy (GTDB): domain Bacteria; phylum Actinomycetota; class Acidimicrobiia; order Acidimicrobiales; family RAAP-2; genus Bog-473. The sequence goes on from DATJTU010000200.1 coordinate 7,410, forward strand.
TCTGGTCGTCGCCGAGCGGCTCGAGCACGAAGTGGACGGCGCCGACCCAGCCGAGCATCTCGCGCCGGAACGTGATCTCCCGCGTCGAGAGGGTGATCGGCCGGATCAACGTCCCGACGGCGCCATCGTCGGCGGCGGTCGTCCGCCGCGTGCATGTCCGCACGTGGCCGTGCGGGTGAGTTGCTCCGAGTTGCATCATTGGGGATTCTCCGTGTCTCGTCGTCGTGAGATCGCCGATCTCACAGGAACTTCACCAGGGTCTCGGGGATGGCCTGGGAAGCCGCCCACATCGCGGCCTGATAATTCGTCATCTCTGAGTCCAGCTGCGTGGTCACGGTGGCGACGTTGACGTCCTCGAGGCTCGACTGCCCGTTCTGGACCGCGGTGAGCTGTGTCGTGAGCGCGGCGGAGGTCGACGTCACCGCGTCCGAGGCGTTGCCCAGCTCGGCGCTGGCTTGCTCTGCGTCAGAGATGTTGGCGTCGAGCGCAGTGAGCGCCGTGTTGAGCTGCGCTGCGGTGGGCGTCCCGAAGTTGAGCTGGCCGATCACCGTCGAGAGCGTGCTGAAGACGTTGGCGCCACCCGTGCCGAAGACGACCGGCCCCGGCACGGAGAGATCGGCTGCTTGTCCCGCGCCCGAGCCCGGCCCGACGATGACGGTCGGCGAGTCGCCGTTCCCGAGATAGTTGCCCGCGCTGTCGTAGGCCTGGGGCGACGCGGACGTCCCCGCGAAGATCGGGCGGCCCTCGTATTGCGTGTTCGCCGTGTCGAGAAGGTTGGCGTTGATCCCCTGGAGCTGCGCGGCGATGGCCTGATAGGTCGTGGAGCTCTGGGTGCCCTGGTTGAGGGCCTGGAGGAGCAGTGTCCGGGCACTCTGGAGGTTGCTCAGCACCGAGTTGACCGCGTTGTTGCCCATCCCGAGCCACGACGTGGCGATCTGCGCGTTCGACTGCCAGGAGGTGAGTTGGCTGCCCTCGCTCGACAGCTGGAGCACCTGGGTGACGGCCGCGGGGTCGTCCGAGGGCTTGTTGAGCGACCGGCCCGAGGAGATCTGCTCCTGCAGCGTTGCGATGGACGACTCCTGCTGGTCGAGCTGTGACGTGATGGCCTGCGAAAGGCTGATGTCGGCGACGCGCATGTCACACCGCCTGCAGCAGGGACTGGAAGGCCTGGTTGATCGAGTTGATCGCTTGCGACGCAGCCTGGAAGGCGTTCTGCGCGCTCAGGATGTCGACCTCCTCCTCGTTCTGGTTCACACCCGAGATCGTCTCCAGGTTGCTCGACGCGGTGGTGGCGAGGTTCGAGGCCGAGGTCGCCGTGGCGGATGCGTTCGAGGCATCGGTCCCCAGGCCACCGATGAACGAGCGGTACACGGCATCGGGCCCCGTGGTCGAGCTCGCCAAGGCGGCCATCGCCTGGACGTTGGAGGTGTCGTTGGTGGCCGTGCCGATGACGTTGCTGTTCCCCGGCCCCGGTGCCGCCGCGGTCGCGATCAGCGCGGGGTTGCTCGCGTAGGCGGGGGACACCGCGATGCTGGCGGCCGAGGTCCCGCTCGCGGTGTAGGTCGTCGTCGAGCCGCCGTCGACGAAGATGTCGGGCAGGATCGTGCCCGTGTAGCCGCCCGGCGCGATGGCCGAGCCCGGGTCGCCCGCTGCGTCCATGCCGCCTGCCTGCAGCGTGTTCACGCCCTGCGCGAGCGCGTTGGCGACGTCGGAGAGCTGGGTCTGGTATCCGGGAATCGTCGTGTTGATGGCGGCGAGGCTGGCGCCGATCGAGCCGCCCGGCGTCAGCGCGACGCCCCCTGCGGTCGACACCGCCAGGTTGCCGGCACCGGCGGACCCCGACGTCGTGAGGGTCGCAGCCACCGTGCCGCTGACGAGTTGCACCCCACCCGAGAGCACGGTGAGCGAGCCGTCTGCTTGCGTCGTCGTGGTGACGCCGAGCAGCCCGGCCAGCTGGTCGACCGCGGCGCGACGCTCGTCGGTCAGCGAGTTGACGTTCTGCCCGCCGGCATTGCCGGCGACGATGCCCTGGTTCAGCTTCGCGATCTGTTGGAGCAACCCGTTGCTTTGGGCCAGCGTCCCCCCGTCGCTCGCGCCACTGCCGATCTCGCTCTGGAGCGTGGACGACAGCTGGGACAGCTGGGTCGTCGAGCTGTTGAGCGTGTACGCCAGCTGCTGGGCATCGGTCGCCACGGTCTGCTCGGCGCCGGCTTGACCGGGGTTGGAGGCCAGGGTCGAGAGGTCGGACCAGAAGGTGGAGAGCTGGGTGGCCAGACCGTCCGTGTTCGGCTCCGGGAAGATGCTCTGGATCGCCGTCATCACCTCGTTGGCCTGCGTGGCCGCGCCCTGCACGCCCTCGGCGGCCACGTTGGCCGCTTCGTAGACCGCATCCGTCAGCTCACTGACCGAGCCGATGCTCACGCCGCGGCCGACGCCCAGCGGTCCGGCCGCATCCTCGGGGGAGAGATTGACGACCTCGCGGGCGTAGCCGGGCGTGTTGATGTTGGAGAGGTTGTTCGATGCCGTATCCAACTCCGCGGTGTCGGCGATGAGTCCGCTCGCCGCGATGGACAGGCCGAAATCGCTCACATGGACCCCTCGACAAGACGCGCGGTCCAGGTACGGCGCGGGCCGTAGTCGGCGGGGGCGTATTCGGCGGCGGCGTCGCTGCGGAGGAAGTTCAGGGCCTCTTGCACGAGCGCGGTCTTGCTCCCGGCCGCCGCGGTCGTGGTGTCGACCAGGCGGGCCACACCGGCCATCTCCTCGAGGAGACGGAGCCGGCGCTCGCGCAACAGGTCGCCCCACGCGTGTTCCGCGCGGTCTGCGATGTCTTCGAGGCGCGCGCCGTCGTCGAGGTCGTACTCGTCGAGCAGCCCGACCGTCGTGGCGGCGCGCCGGAGGTCGGCCAGGCGAAGCTGTTCGGACGCTGCCTCGAGGTCTCTGATCGAGCGTTCGATCCAGGGGGTCTGGTCCGCGGCCATCAGGGAACCCAGCACGGCCAGCCGGAAGCGGAGGGTGGCCATGCGCTCCAGCTCCTCGTCGAGGACCTCGACCAGTGCCGTCAGGAGCTCGTCGTTGCTCACGAGGGAATCACGTCCCGCCGGACCCGAGAATTGAGGTGTCATGGCTCGATTTCGAGGCTGGTTTCGTGCCTGGAGCGAGCCCGGACCTGGACCCGGGCGTAGTGGAGCATGACCCCGGTGGTGACCCACACCAGGGCACCGCAGAACAGCAGGGACAGGGCCAGCCGGCCGAGCACGGCCACGAAGGACAAGTTCCCTGTCGCGGCCTCCCACACCGAGGGCATCACGGCCAGGGCGGCGAGGAGGACGGTGAGCACGGGTCGGTACCGGCTCACGTCCACGGTGAAGTGCTGGAAGTCGCGGTGCTTCACTCGGGCCGGTCCGCGCTGAGGTGTGCGAGCAGCTTGGCCGTCCAGCTGAGGGTCGTGCACGCCGTTCCGTCGGCGTAGGCGATCGGCGCCAGGCCGAGCAGCTCGCCGGGCGTGCGGGTGCTGTCGAGATCCCACAGCGCCAGCGCGTCCACGGGTCCGAGGCTCTGTAGCCAGCGCTCGGCATCGGCCCGCTTGACCGACGCTCCGACGGCTGCGAAGACCCGGTGCGGCCGGAGGCACTCGATCAGATCTGCCGCGACGGCGGCGCCGTGCTGATCCGGTGCCGTCGTGAGCACGACGAGTGACGTCGACCCGCCCGCCCGACGCTTGGCCACCCGCACCGCCGCGTTGACCTTGATCGCCGTGATCCGGTCTGCTTCGTCGCTCTCGGTTTC
>DATJTU010000201.1:0-2237 GCA_035503015.1 Acidimicrobiales bacterium
GGTGCTCACGCCCGGGATTGACCCCTGCAGGCGCATCGGCCATGCTGCAACGAACCTGACACCGGCGTCAACTTTCGCGCCGACAGCTTCCGGGGGACCGCATTCAGTGTTGATGGACGAGCACCTGGCCCGCATGGCCACCGAATTCGGCGACAAGACGGCCTTCGAAGTCGTCGACGTCGGGACCATGACGTTCGCCGAATGGGACGGCGCCGCCAATGCGATGGCGCGCCGGCTCCTCGACGCCGGCCTCGAGCCGGGCGCGCGCGTCGCCATCCATCTCCACCCCGAGTTCGCGCTGCGCTGGCTCGTTTCCTATTCGGCTGCGCACCGCGCCGGCGGCGTCGCCGTGCCGATGAGCCCGCGCCTCGCGCCGGCCGAGGTCGCCCACGTGCTGTCCCACTCGGGCGCTACCGCGGTCGTGGCGGACGGCGAGCTGATCGACAGTGACCTCGAGGCAGCGGGAGCCGGCCTCTTCGCCCTGATCGACGCCGGCGCGGAGGGAACCGTCTCCCCGCCCACGGGGGCCGGTTCGGGCATCCCGCTGCGCAGCTGGACCGACGTCACCACGGGCGACCGCTCAGCGTTCCAGGCGCCGCGGGAGAACGACGACCTCGCCGACATCCTGTACACCTCGGGCACGACGGGGCGCCCCAAGGGCGTGGCCGTGCGTCACTCCAACGGATCGATGGTCGGCGCCGTCGAGCCCAACTGGAACGGCGCGGGCTGGTTGCACGCGAGCCCGCTGTTCACCTTCGCCGGCATCGCGCTCGTCTACACCCCGATGAAGTTCGGGATGCAGGTGATCTACCAGCCCCGCTTCGACGCCGACCGCTGGCTGCGCATCGTCGAGGAGGACCGGCCCGCCGCGGTGTTCCTCGTGCCCGCGATGGCGCACCTGCTGATCGACAACCCGCACTTCGAGGCGGCCGACCTCTCCTCGGTGACGATGTGCTCGGTCGGGAGTGCCCCGCTGGCGCCCTACGTCGTGGAGCGCCTGCAGGAGAAGATGCCCGACGCGCTGGTGTCCAACAACTACGGCATGACCGAGGCCGGGTCGGCCTACTGCATCATGCCGCAGGGGGAGGCGGTCAAGCGTCCCGGCTCGGTGGGTCAGATCGCGCCGCCGGCGATCGTCCAGATCGTCGACGAGCACGACCAGCCGCTGCCGCCCGAGGTGGTCGGCGAGGTGCGCCTGCAGATCCCGGGTCGCCAGCGCGAGTACTTCAACGACCCCGCGGCGACCGCGGAGACCTGGAAGGACGGGTGGCTGATCACGGGCGACCTGGGCAAGCTCGATGCGGACGGCTACCTCTACATCGTCGGACGCTCCAAGGACGTGATCATCCGCGGCGGGAACAACGTCCACGCCACCGACGTCGAGCACGCCCTCGTCCAGCACGACGCGGTGAAGGAGGTCGCGGTCGTCGGCGCGCCGCACCCGGTGCTCGGTGAGGACGTCGTCGCCTTCGTGGTCCTGCACGAGGACACGAAGGCGGACCCCGAGGAGCTGCGGGCGTTCGGGCTCGAGCACCTGGCCGACTACAAAGTGCCGAGGCAGTTCATCTTCGTGGAGTCGCTGCCGCGGAACCCGACCGGCAAGGTCGTGAAGCCCGAGCTGAAGAAGCGCCTGGCCGAGGTCGCCGGCACCGGCACCTGACGCCACACCGGACCGGCGCGGCGAGACCGTCGCGTTCGTGGGGCGCCACGGCACATGTGACGCGGGGATGAACTCTTCGTGGGATGCGCCGCGTGTGCGCGAGGGCCCTGCTGCGGTCTCGTATACTTCTTCGTGATGCAGCACCACGATCGGACGTGCGAGGCAATCGCGTGGACCACGCAGGCCGTAGGCCTGTGCGGGAAGGCGCGCGCCGCCATGTCCGAAGTAGAGATCTGTGGCGTGCCGAAGCTGTCCGCACCGGAGGTGGTCCCGACGTAGGGAGGACGTACATAGTCCGACGTCGAGGAGCCGCTTCCCACCGGGGAGCGGCTCTTTTGCATATCGGAGCACGAATTCGCCGCACGACACAGACGAAGCACGCTGAGCACGAGCGAAGCACGAAGACGCAGCACGAAGAACACGAAGAAGAGCACGAAGAAGAGGACAGAGGGGCAGTGCACGACATCACGACACCGACGAGGCACACCGAGACGGCCCAGCGCTGCCTGCGCTGTGGCTTTCACCCCGCGTCGCCCCGGATCGGCGGCTACTGCTCGTGGGACTGCTACGACGCCGA
>DATJTU010000202.1:0-12029 GCA_035503015.1 Acidimicrobiales bacterium
GGGTGGCGGGCCGACCGCCACCATCGCGCCGACGCTCGCCGCCTTCGACGCCGCCATCGACTTCGACCCGGCCGCCGAGGCCCCCGAGCGCGAGGAGGCCACCCGATGAGCCTGACCGTCCGCATCCCCACCCAGCTGCGCACCCTGACCGGCGGCGCCGGGGAGGTCGAGGTCGACGGGGCCACCGTCGGCGAGGCACTCAAGGCGCTCGACGCCGCCAACCCGGGCTTCGCGGACCGGCTCTTCGACGAGTCGGGCAGCCTGCGCCGCTTCGTCAACGTCTTCCTGGCCGACGAGGACGTCCGCTTCCTCGACGGCCTGGCCACGCCCGTCGCCGACGGCCAGACCCTCTCCATCGTCCCCGCCGTCGCCGGCGGCTGAGCGGCGGCCCGCCCCCGGGCCGGCGGGGGGCGGATCCCCGGGGCCGGCTCCTTGGAGGCAGACCCGGCGCGCTGGCTCTTGCATCGGTCCGCCTAAGGTGGTTGTATTAGCACTCACAGAGCGAGAGTGCTAATGGAGGAATAGACCAGATGGCCAAGATCATCGCCTTCGACGCCGACGCACGGCGCGGGCTCGAGACCGGCATGAACAAGCTGGCGGACGCCGTGCGGGTCACCCTGGGCCCGAAGGGCCGCAACGTGGTGCTCGACAAGAAGTGGGGCGCCCCGACGATCACCAACGACGGTGTGTCCATCGCCAAGGAGATCGAGCTCGAGGACCCCCTCGAGAAGATCGGCGCCGAGCTGGTCAAGGAGGTGGCCAAGAAGACCGACGACGTCGCCGGTGACGGGACCACCACGGCCACCGTGCTCGCCTGGGCCATGGTCCGCGAGGGCCTGCGCAACGTCGCCGCCGGCGCCAACCCGATGGCGCTCAAGCGGGGGATCGAGGCTGCGGTCGACACCGCGGTGAGCTCGATCCACGGCCTGGCCAAGGAGACCGAGTCCAAGGCGCAGATCGCGCAGGTCGCCTCCATCTCCGCCGCCGACACCGAGATCGGCGAGATGATCTCCGAGGCCATCGACAAGGTCGGCCGCGACGGCGTCATCACCGTCGAGGAGTCCCAGACCTTCGGCATGGACATGGACCTCGTCGAGGGCATGCGCTTCGACAAGGGCTACATCGCCCCGTACTTCGTGACCGACCCCGAGCGCATGGAGGCCTCCCTCGAGGACGCCTACGTGCTCCTCGTCGGGTCCAAGATCACGGCCGTACGCGACCTGCTGCCCGTGCTCGAGAAGGTCATCCAGAGCGGCAAGCCGCTGCTGATCGTGGCCGAGGACGTCGAGGGCGAGGCACTGGCCACCCTGGTCGTCAACAAGATCCGCGGCACGTTCCGCTCGGTGGCCGTCAAGGCGCCGGGCTTCGGCGAGCGCCGCAAGGCCATGCTCCAGGACATCGCCATCCTCACCGGCGGCCAGGTCGTCACCGAAGAGGTCGGCCTCAAGCTCGAGAACGTGACGCTGGACCTGCTCGGCACCGCCCGCAAGGTCGTCGTCACCAAGGACGAGACCACCATCGTCGAGGGCGGTGGGACCGAGTCCGACATCAAGGGGCGCATCAACCAGATCAAGACCGAGATCGAGAACACGGACTCGGACTACGACCGGGAGAAGCTCCAGGAGCGCCTCGCCAAGCTGTCCGGCGGCGTCGCGGTGATCAAGGTCGGCGCGGCCACCGAGGTCGAGCTGAAGGAGAAGAAGCACCGGATCGAGGACGCGGTCTCGACGACCAAGGCGGCCATCGAGGAGGGCGTGGTCCCCGGCGGCGGCGTGGCCCTGCTACGGGCGCAGACCCCGATCCTCGAGAGCGCCGAGAAGCTCGAGGGTGACGAGTCGACCGGCGCGCGCATCGTCGGCAAGGCGGTCGAGGAGCCGCTCAAGCAGATCGCGGTGAACGCCGGCCTCGAGGGCGGCGTCATCGTCGAGAAGGTGCGGGGCCTCAAGGGTGCGCACGGGCTCAACGCGGCCACCGGCGAGTACACCGACCTCTTCAAGGACGGCGTGATCGACGCGGCCAAGGTGACCCGCTCGGCGCTGCAGAACGCGGCGTCGATCGCGGCGCTGTTCCTCACCACCGAGGCGGTCATCGTCGACAAGCCCGAGGAAGACGCCCCGGCCATGCCGGGCGGCGGGATGGACGACTTCTAGAGGCCGTCGTGACCCCGCCCTGGACCAGGGCGGATACGAGAAGGACGAGAACGGGTTCTGGGCCCGGCCTGCGGGCCGGGCCCGTTCCCTGTGCGCAGGCGTGCGTGACCGGCTCCAGCTGTCATTGCAATGCCACGGCGTTGCAATGTCCTGGGGGTTGACTGTGAAGTGCCTCAATCCCCAACCGGGGGCGAGAAGCGCGGCGGCCATCAGGCCCGAAGTGTCGGCTCGCCTTCGGCCCCTAACCGAGGCGGCACGGTGCGTCGGCCGGTTTCCGTCCGGCGCACCGTGCAACCCACTTCCCCCCGTCGGGTGTCACGCGAGGCCTTCTCTACACTGACGGCGTGGCCCTGACCCCGACGACCGGCTGGGGAGTCCTGCACCTCTTCTGCCGGCTGGCGCCCGACTTCGACGCCAACGCGCTGCGCAAGGCGGTCAGCGCCGCGGAGGCCGACGGCTACCAGGTCGTCCCCGTCGCCCTCCTCGGTCACAAGGGCGATCTTGGGCTCATGGCCCTCGGCCCCGACGTGTGGCGCCTGCGCCAGTTCCAGACCGAGGCGGTCGGGGCCGGCCTGGTCCCCGCGCAGTCCTACGTCTCGCTGACCGAGGTCTCCGAGTACGCGGCAGGCATCCCCGACGAGATGCGCCAGGCGCGCTTGTTCCCCCAGCTCCCGCCCGAGGGCAAGGCGGCGTTCTGCTTCTATCCGATGTCCAAGCGCCGGGGGGAGGCCGAGAACTGGTACACGCTCGGCTTCGAGGAGCGCACCGAGCTCATGCGCGGCCACGGCAAGGTCGGGCGGACCTTCCACGGCCGGGTGCTCCAGGTCATCACCGGCTCGACCGGGCTCGACGACTACGAGTGGGGCGTCACCCTCTTCGGCGTCCACCCCGACGACCTCAAGGACTGCGTGTACCAGATGCGCTTCGACGAGGCCTCGGCGCTCTATGCGGAGTTCGGTCCGTTCTACACCGGCATGGTGGGCACCCTCGACGAGGTGCTCACCGCCCTCGGCGCCTGAGCGCGCCGCACGCCGCGCCATGACCACCACCACCACCACGACAGCGGCACTCGAGGACCTCCGAGAGGGGCTGCGCCAGCTCGGGCGGGTGGTCGTCGCGTTCAGCGGCGGGGCGGACTCGGCGCTCCTGGCCAAGGTCGCCCAGGACACGCTCGGGCGCCCGGCGGTGCTCTGCGCCACCGCCCTGTCCCCGTCGCTGGCTGGCAGCGAGGAGCGCGAGTGCCGCGCGCTGGCCGAGGAGTGGGACCTGCGCTGGGTCGGCGTCCCGACGGCGGAGATGGAGGACGCCGCCTACGTCGCCAACGGCCCCGACCGCTGCGCGCGCTGCAAGGGCGCGCTGATGGACGCGCTGGTGCCGCTGGCCGACGCGGAGGGCGCGACCGTCGTGCTCGGGGTGAACGTCAGCGACCTCGGCGACCACCGGCCGGGGCAGCAGGCGGCCGCCGACGCCGGCGCGAGGTTCCCCCTCGTCGAGGCGGGCTTCTCCAAGGACGACATCCGGCACTGGTCGCGCGCGCTCGGCCTGCGCACCTGGGACAAGCCGGCGGCGGCGTGCCTCGCCTCGCGCCTGCCCTACGGCACGCCGGTCACCCTCGGGCGCCTGGCCGCGGTGGAGCGGGCCGAGGCGGCGTTGCACGCGCTCGGCTTCGCCCAGCTGCGGGTGCGCCACCACGGCGACGCGGCGCGGCTCGAAGTCGAGACCGACGCGCTGGCCGAGGTGCTGGCCCGCCGGACCGAGGTGGTCGCGGCGGTGCGCGGGGCCGGGTTCAGCTTTGTGGCGCTCGACCTCGAGGGCTTCCGCTCCGGCAGCCTCAACCGGACGCTCGGGGACGCGGAGCCGGTCGGGTGAGCGTGGTCCGCGTCAAGCTCACGTTCCCCGAGTCAGAGGTCCGGCGCGCCGTGCTGGCGACGCTGGTGCGGCGCTTCGACGTCGAGCCCAACATCAGGCGGGCCGACGTGGAGGAGCACCGCGGCTGGATCGTCTGCGAGCTCGACGGGGACGGGACCCAGGTCGAGGCCGCGCTCGACTGGTTGCGCGACGAGGGGATCACCGTCGATCTGCTGGGCGACGTGCTCGAGGGCTGAGACTGCGTCAGCGCTCGCCGGGGTCGCGGGGGACGTGCCAGCCGGCTGAGGAGACCTTGCGCGGCTCGTAGAAGACGCAGCCTTCGGGGCAGGCGAAGGGGAGTGGCTCGTTGGCGTCGACCTTGCAGCGCTCGAGGCGCTCGCCTCGGGGCGTCGTCCGCATCACGTAGTGACGGCAATCGTCGTTGACGGCCACACCCCATTCTGGCGCACCGGGCGGGCCGCGGTAGCGTCACCGGCCGTGGAGCCGACCGACGATCGACGCGTCCCGCTCAAGACCCTGCTGCGCTGGAGCGAGGCGCTGTCCGGCATCGCGCGCACCGGCCTCGGGTTCACCGAGAGCCTCTACGAGCAGGAGCGCTTCGAGGAGATCCTGAAGGTGGCGGCCGACATCAGGGCGGAGGCGGACGACGCCGCGGACGCCGACGACGCGGCAGGGCTCGTGCAGGAGTGGCTCGACACCGTCGGCAAGGGGGTGCCCGGCTACGTCACGCCCAAGGTCGCCGTCGGCGCCGCCGTCGGCAACGACAAGGGCGAGCTGCTGTTGATCCAGCGCGCCGACTCGGGCATCTGGCTCTACCCGACGGGCTGGTGCGACGTGGGCTACTCGGCCGCCGAGGTGGTGGTGAAGGAGGTCGAGGAGGAGACCGGGATCGAGGTGGAGCCCGTCCGCCTGATCGCCGTGCTCGACGGCCTGCGCCTCGGCTTCACCCGCGTGCCGCTGTACTCGCTCCTCTTCTATTGCCGCGCCATCGGCGGCGAGCTGGCGCCGCACCCCCTCGAGACACGCGACGTCGGGTGGTTCACGCGCGACACGCTCCCGCACCCGTTGGTCGGCTCCGAGCGGTGGGGCGAACACGTCTTCGCCGCCATCAGCGGCGAGCGCCGCGACGTCCTCTACGACAGCGTGCGCCAGCCGATGTGGCGCGGCAATCCGTCGACGACGTGATCTCGGTCCGGGTCGCCGCGTCGGTCGACGCCGACCTGGTCTCGGCGGTGGCCGTCCTCCTGCCCCAGCTGTCGCGTTCCGCGCCACCGCCCACCGCGGAGCAGCTGGCGTGGATCGTGGAGGACGACCCGCGCACCACGCTGTTCGTCGCCTCCGACGGCGACCGGATCGTGGGCATGCTCACGCTGGCCGTCTTCCCCATCCCGACCGGCGTCCGGGCCTGGATCGAGGACGTCGTGGTCGACGAGGCCGCCCGTGGCAGCGGCGCCGGTGCGGCGCTCGTCGAGGCCGCGTTGGTCCGGGCCGGCCAGGTCGGGGCGCGCACGGTCGACCTGACGTCGCGGCCCGACCGGGAGGCGGCCAACCGGCTCTACCTCCGCCTCGGCTTCGAGCAGCGCGCCACCAACGTCTATCGCTTCACGCTCGACGACGCCTGAGCCGCGGCCTGTAGCGGGTGCGCCGATGCCCACGTCGTCGGGCCGGACGGGGCGCGATACTGGATGGCGGTGCGACGGCTGGGCGGTCCCACGGTCTTGTTCCTGGCGCTCGCCGCAGTGTGGGTCGTGGCGCAGTTCGTCTTCTCGTTCTTCGTCCACCTGACCGCACGCGGGCACGAGACCGCCTCGGGGTGGGTCGTGCCGCCGACGCAGACCACCATGGCGGCCGACGGCGTGTCCGACGTCGTGCTGACCGTGGTGGTCCTGGCTCTCGTGCTCACGGTGGCGGCCTCGCTGCAGCGGCGGGCGGCGCACGGCGCGGCAGGTGCGGGCGCGCTGTCGTGGGGGATCTCGGCGCTCACCGTGGTGCTCGGCGTGTTCGGGTTCGGGTTCCTCTGGGTCGTGGGAGTGTGGCTGCTGCTCGCGTGCACCAGCGTCCCGCGGCGCGCGCCCGAGCGAGGCGAGCGCCGTGCCCCGTCGGCGCCGGCCGCCGGGACGGGCTGAACGCCGCACGCCGGACCCCGGTTCGCTAGCCGACGCTGACGCCGCCGTCGTCCCCGTTGCCCGGCGTGGCCGAGGACGGGAAGGCCGCCGGCAGCAGGCGCATCAGCGTGGGGAACGTCGAGGTGAAGCGCCCCTCGCCCCAGGGAAGGTCGGGCTCGTTGGCGAAGGCCTGGCTGAGCACGCCGGTGATGAGCGTGGAGACGAGATAGATCGCGTTCTCCTCGTTGGCGGCCGGGCCGAGCTCGCCCTGCGCCACCGCCTCGGCCAGCGCGCCGCGCTGGAGGTCCACCATCTCCATCGACACCGCGAACGATTCGGACGAGGGCTCGAAGCTCGGGACGGGCCGCCAGAAGAGCAACTCCGCGACGGCGCGGTTGGCCAGGCACCAGCGCCCGCTCGCCTCGAGCCCCGCCGTGAGGGCGCCGAGCCCGGGCCGCGCGCCGCGCATGCCCGCTCGCATCGCCTCGAGGTTGTCGCGTTGCCCCTCGAGGAACAGGGCGTCGTAGATCGCCATCAGCGAGGGGAAGTACTTGTAGAGCGACGGAGGCTGGACCCCGAGGCGCCGGGCCACCTCGGCCAGGCTGAGGCCGTTGACCCCCTCCTCGGTCATGACGTCGCGGGCGATCTGGAGGATCTCGTTGATCGTCTCCTGCCGCCGCCGGGCCCGGCGGTCCGGGCGGGCGTGCTGCTCCGTCGCGGTCCCGCCGGCCGTCGCTCTCTCGGTCTGGGTCATTGAGAAGAAGTATAGCTTATTTTTGGCTTGACAGCTAGAGCTAATACTATTAACTTTACGTCCGTGACCGGAGGAGGTACGGAGATGATCGGAACGGAGACCCAGGGAGCCATGACCGAGACGCCGAAGCGAACCGTGAAGCCGAGCAGCCGGTGGTGGCTGCGCGAGGACTCACACTCGGTGCTCGTGGCGGCCACGCCCGAGCGCATCTACGCCCTGGTGTCGGACCTGCCGCGCATGGGGGAGTGGAGCCCCGAGTGCCGGCGTCTCGAGTGGCTCGACGGCTCCGACGGGCCGGCCGAGGGCGCCCGCTTCGTCGGGCACAACCAAGGAGGGCCCCGCGGCCTCTTGAAGTGGTCACGCCGGGGCACCGTGCTCACCGCCGAGCCCGGTCGCGAATTCGCCTTCGCCACCGAAGAGGGTGGCGTCGAGGGGACCGAGTGGCGCTACCGGCTGGAACCCGCCGAGGGGGGCACCCTGGTGACGGAGTCCTACACGGTGTGGAAGATCCCGGTGTGGGCGCGCATCGTCGACGTCCCGACCAACCGCGCCGGTGAGCTGCGCGAAGGGATGCGGCACACGCTCGAGCACCTGAAGCGCGCCGCCGAGTCGGCGCCGACGCCGCCCGCGGCGAACTAGTTGGCGCGCCCGGCATCCACGCCGGCCATCACGCCTTCCGATCCCTGCTGTCCTTTCGAGACCAAGGAGTCCTTCTGATGCACACCTACCAGGCCGCGCCCGACGTCGACGTCGTGACCTCGACCGCCAACGTCGCCGGCTTCGGCAACCTCGCCATCAACGCGTTCGTCATCCACGCCGCCGAGCCGGTGCTCGTCGACACCGGCGCGGTGCGCGAGAGCGACGAGTTCATGACCGCGCTGGCCTCGGTCATCGACCCGGCAGACCTGCGCTGGATCTGGCTCACGCACACCGACTTCGACCACATCGGCTCACTCCACCGCCTCCTCGAGCAGAACGAACACCTCCGTGTCATCACCAGCTTCCTCGGCGTGGGCATCATGGGCCTGGCCGACCCGCTGCCCATGGACAGGGTGTACCTCGTGAACCCCGGCCAGTCGGTCGACGTGGGTGACCGCACGCTGACCGCGGTGCGGCCGCCGGCCTTCGACAACCCGATCACGGCGGGCCTGCACGACGACCGCTCGGGCATCTTGTTCAGCTCGGACTGCTTCGGAGCGCTGCTCGAGGACGAGGTCCCCGAGCGGGCCGAAGACGTCAGCGCCGACGCGCTGCGGGCGGGACAGACCTTCTGGGCCACGGTCGACTCGTCGTGGCTGCACGCGGTCGACCGCGCGACGTTCGCGTCGGAGCTGGGCCGCATCCGCGCCCTCGAGCCCACCATGGTGCTGAGCAGCCACCTGCCCGCCGCGCAGGGATCGTCGCTCGAGCGCCTGCTGGGCGCCCTGGCCGACGTGCCCGACGCCCCCGCGTTCGTGGGACCGGACCAGGCGGCACTGGAGCAGATGCTGGCCGGCATCACCGGCTGAGCCGGGTCTCCCGCCGCGCGGCACGCCTCGCGGTCGCCACGCGGCACGCCGTCGGGAAGCCGCCGCGGGCGCGGCGCGGCCGTTAGGGTCTGCGTGAGGTCGAGCGGGGAGGTGCGGTGAGCACGAACATGCAGGGGCGCAATTGGGTGCTGGCCGCGATGATCTTCGCGGTCGCGATGACGTTCATCGACCAGACGATCGTCTCCATCGCGGTCCCCAACATCCAGCGCGAGCTGCACCTCTCCTCGACGGGCGTGCAGTGGGTCGTGAACGGCTACCTCCTCGCGCTGGCGGCGCTGTTCGCGCTCGGCGGCCGGCTCTCCGACGTCTACGGCCACACGAAGATGTGCGTGATCGGCGTGATCGTCTTCGTCGTCGCCTCGACGCTGTGCGGCCTGACGCCGACCGGGTCGATCGCGGAGGCCTGGATCGTCACCTTCCGGGTCGTCCAGGGCGCCGGTGGCGCCATCATGTTCCCCGCCGCGCTGGCCATCGTCGTCAACACGTTCCCACTGCGCGAGCGCGGCAGGGCGCTGGCCATCTTCTTCGGCATCGCCGGCGGCCTGACGGCCATCGGGCCGATCCTCGGCGGGTACCTCACCGAGTGGACCTGGCGGGCGATTTTCTGGGTCAACATCCCCGTGGCGCTGATCGCCCTGGTGCTGATCGCCGTGTCCAAACCGAAGACGCAGTACAAGTGGGCGCCCATCGACTGGCGCGGCGCGGTGCTGATCGCGGCCGGCGTCGGTCTCAGCATCTTCGGCCTCCAGCAGTCCGTCCTGTGGGGGTGGAGCAACCCGTGGACGTGGATCTGCATCGTCGCCGGGGTGCTGATCATCGGTGTGTTCGTGCTGGTCGAACTGCACACGGAGAACCCGCTCATCAAGGTCCAGATCTTCCGGATCCGGCCGTTCGCCGTGGAGAACCTCGTCCTGCTCATCGCGATGAGCGCCTTCATCCCGGTGTTCTTCTTCGCCAGCGAGTACGCCCAGATCGCCCTGCACAAGACGGCGCAGGAAGCCGGCCTCTTCTTGTTGTTCTTCTTCCTCGGGTTCGTGGTGCTCGCGCAGGTGGGCGGGCGCATGCTCGACCGCGAGGGCGCGAAGCGCGCCGTCGTCTTCGGGTGTGCGATCTCCGCGGTCGGCTTCGGCCTCTGGGCCTCGAAGGCGACCACGCTCAGCTTCTCCAAGGAGCAGTGGTGGGTGGTCGTGGCGGGCGCGGGGATGGGCATGATGCTCGGGCCGGCGAATACCGACGCGGTCAACCGGGCGGGCAACCTCTCCTACGGCGAGGCGACCGGCATCACCCAGACCATCCGGAACTTCGGCGCCAGCCTGGGCCTGGCCGCGCTCGGCACGATCCTGCTCTTCAACTACCGCTCGCACCTCACGACGAGCCTCTTGCACAAGTACCCCGAGCTCACCCACGCCGCCGCGGCGGCCGAGGCGAACACGCTCACCCAGACCCAAGGCGGAGGGTCGGTGAGCAAGATCCCGCACTACGTCTCGCTCGACTTCGCGCACGCGACCCAGACGGTGCTCTACGTCATGTGCGGCATCATGGCTGTCGCCGGGCTCGTCGCCCTGGTCGGCCTCCAACGCGGGCGCCAGGAGATAGCGCCGGTCGAGGGCGAGGCGGTGCCGGCACCGACAGCGGGCGCCTGAGCGCGCCGGGGTCTGCCCGGATCGACGCCGATCCAGACATGAGCACCGACGCGACGTTCATCACGCGGTACGACACCGCGGGTCCCGGTGTGCGCCTCGCGGTCAAGGACCTGATCGACATGGCCGGTGAGGTCACCACCGCAGGGTGCCGCGCCGTGGCGCGCCGCGCGGTGCCCGCCGAGCGCGACGCCGCCTGCCTGGCCGGCGCACGCGCGGCCGGCGCGCGCATCGTCGGCCGCACCAACCTCCACGAGCTGGCGCTCGGCGTCACCGGCGTGAACCAGTGGTACGGCACGCCGGTCAACCCGCTCGACCCCGCTCTCGTGCCGGGCGGTTCGTCCAGCGGCGCCGCGGTCGCCGTGGCGACGGGGGAGGCGGACGTCGCCTACGGCAGCGACACCGGTGGCTCGGTACGCATCCCGGCGGCCTGCTGCGGCGTGGCCGGGTTGAAGACGACGTGGGGACGGATCCCGCTCGAGGGGGTATGGCCGCTCGCACCGAGTTTCGACACCGTGGGGCCCATGGCCCGCGACGTCAGCGGGCTGGTCACCGGGATGCAGTTGCTCGAGCCGGGGTTCGAGGTCGCCGACGCGGGCGACGCGGCCGACGTGCGGGTGGGCCTGCTGCCGATCGACGCCGACCCCGCCATCACCGAGGCGATCGACCGCGCGGTGCGCCAGGCGGGGTGGGCCTGCGCCGAGCTGGCCGTCCCCGGGTGGGACGACGCCCTGACGCAAGCCGGGCTGCTGCTCGTCGTCGAGGCCTGGCACTCCGACCGCACGCTGGTGGCGGAGGATCCGGGGGGCATCAGCGACGGTGTGCGCGAGCGTCTCGAGCTCGGCGGCGCCTTCGACGACGCGGTCGTGCGCGCGGCCTGGGAGACCCAGCGGGCGTGGCAGGCCTCGCTCGAGCGCGCCCTCGACCAGGTCGACTTCGTGGTGACGCCGACGCTCACGATCTTCCCGCCCCGCCCCGAGGAGGGCGACGACCTCCTGGTCTCGCGCTGCACGCTGCCCGCCAACCTCGCCGGCGTGCCCGCGTTGTCCGTGCCCGTCCCGACCGGCGGGCCGCTGCCGGCCAGCCTGCAACTGATCGGTCCCGCGCGGAGCGAGGAACGGCTCCTCGCGGCCGGCGCGCGCCTAGAGCAGGCGGTGGCCGCCGGCTGAGCGTCGGCGAATCCGGCCAGCCCGCGGGATCCGGCACGACTGGTCCTAGGGTGGGCGGCCATGCAGATCGACGTGTGGTCGGACTTCGCGTGCCCGTGGTGCGCCCTGGGGCTGGCCCGCCTGCGTGCCGCCCTGGCGACGTTCGAGCACACCGCGGACGTGCGCGTCGTGCACCGCTCCTTCGAGCTCGATCCGCGTGCGCCCGCCCGGCGGGAGGTCTCCCACGAGGCGGCCGTCGCCGCCAAGTACGGCGTGGACATCCGACGCGTCCGTGCGCTGCACGAGCAGATGACCGAACTCGGTGCCGAGGTGGGCGTGGTCTTCGACTTCGCCCGCATCCAGGGTGGCAGCACCTTCGACGCCCACCGGCTCGCCCAGGCGGCGCGCGGCCGGCCGTGCGAGGAGTCGCTCGTGGGCGGCCTGTTCGCCGCGCACTTCAGCCAGGGCCTGGTCCTGGCGGACCATGACGTGCTGCGCGCCGTGGCCGACGCGGCAGGGCTGGAGGAGCGCGTGACGAAGGAGGTGCTCGAGACCGACGCCTACGCGGCCGAGGTCCGCGCCGACGAGGCCGACGCCCGCGCCCGCGACGTCACGGGCGTCCCGTACTTCTTGCTCGGTGGGCGGTGGCCGGTGCCGGGCGCACAGGACGTCGAGACGATGGGCATCGTGCTCCGCCGCGCCTGGTCACGGCTCGGCGAGTGAGGCGAGGATCTCGTCGACCATCTCGACCGTGGCGTTCGGGTGCAAGAAGGCGAAGCGCGCCACCGTCTCGCCCTCCCAGCTGGTCGGGGTGACGAACCCGATCTGGTCGTG
>DATJTU010000203.1:0-3527 GCA_035503015.1 Acidimicrobiales bacterium
GGTCGCTCAGGGCGTCTATAAAGATTCCCGACAGGTGAGCGATTACCTCGGGGTCGGCGGTCCGAGGGTTCTCCACGATGCCCGCCTTTTTCATCTTGACGATTACTGTTGCCGGCCACGGTGTTTGACCACGCGCCGGCAACGCTCCAGGACCACGGATCGGCAACCCTCTGTGATCATGGCGGTCCTCTCACGAACGGACTTGGCCTGAACACCGTCAGTCGCGGGTGAGCTCGGCGACCGCCCTCTTGGCGCAGGCGTCGTCGACGAGGTCCTTGCTGTCGCCAGCCGCGGCGATGAGCGCGGCGGTTGCCGCGTTGTTGAGCGCGCGGGGAAGGCCGTTGGACACCCGGTGGAGCCTCGCCACCGCGTCATCAGCGAAGAGCGGGTCGTCGCGGCCGGCGAGGGCCAGGTGGTGGCGCAGGTAGGCAGCGGACTCGCCGATGTCCATGGCCTTGATGGCAAAGCGCGTGGCGATGCGCTGGTCGAGGGCGGCGAACACGCCCATGCGCAGCTGGCGCGACAGGGTCGGCTGGCCGACGAGGATCCCGGCGAAAGGAGAGGCCGAGTCCATCTGGGCGTTGGTGAGCAGGCGCAGCTCCTCGAGCTGTGCGTGGTCGAGCAGGTGCGCCTCGTCGAGCACCATGACGACCCGTCGGTGCCGTTCGGCCTCTTCGGCCGCGAGCAGGTCCTGGGCCTGGGCCATGAGCTCGGCCTTGAGATAACGCGGCTCGGCCCCGAGGCTCCGCACGATGGTCACGTAGAGCCCCCTCGTGCCGAACGCCGGATTCGCCACGTAGATGATCTGGTGGCGCGTCGGGTCGAGTCCGGCCACCGCGGCTCTGACCGACACCGTCTTGCCGGCGCCGACGTCGCCGACGATCACCCCGAGGGCCTGTTCGACCACACAGAAGTTGATGCGCGCCACGGCCTCTTGGTGCGCCTGGCGCACGAAGAGGTCGTTGGCCGCGATCCGCTTGCCGAAAGGCGTCTTGGTCAGTCCGAAGTGGGCGGCCCACGGCGCCGCGCTCACTTGGAGTTCTCCTCTGCATCGTCGCGCTGGTCGGAGCCGAACATGGCCAGTTGGGCGAAGTCGATCTTGGCTCCCGTGCCGGTCTGCTCGTCATGGGCGGCGGCCACCATTCCCAGGTAGTCGATGCCACTGTGGGGCGCTTCCGCGGGCTCGGCCTGGGGCACCTGGCGATGGACGTGGCGTCCGAACACGAAGGGCGTGGCCATGCCGGCGGGGCGGCCATCGAAGTAGACCTCGATGCGGCTGAGGTCTTCGGGGTCATAGCGCAGCTCGACGCGCCGAGAGACGAGGGAGGGATCCACCGAGTAGACGTTGCCCTCGAGCGAGACCGTCGCCGTGCGGCCCACCTTGCGCGTGAGCGACCAGCGAAAGGCGTCTTTGACCTTGTCGGGGTCGGCGGCGCGGTGCGGCCCGCCGCGTTCGAAGCGCTCGATGGGCGCCTCCTTGGTCTCGGCGTGGATGCGGCGATTGGCCACCTGCTCGACCCAGGCACCGAACAGGTCGTTGAGGCTCCCGAGCGACTCGATGCCTTGGTGGATCGCCTCGGCCAAGAACGCCTCGCGGATGTAGCGGTTCGCCCGCTCCTGCTTGCCCCGGCCCTCGGGCGCGTAGGGTCGCGAATGCACCAGGCGGATGCCCAGCACCGCGCAGGTGCGCGCCAGCCAGGCGTTCTTGAAGGGCGCGCCGTTGTCCGCGTAGAGGACGTCGGGCACCCCGCGGCGCACGATGGCCCGGCGCAACAATTCCTGGCAGGTCCGCGCATTCTCATGTGCGTAGAACGCACCGTTGACGATGAGACGGCTGTGGTCGTCGACGATCAAGAACAGCTTGGCCCGCACGGAGGCCTCGATCCTCGGGTAGGGGACGAAGGGGCCCACCAAAACGTCGGTGATCCAGCGCTCATTGGCCCGTTCGGCCTCGTAGCGACCGAAGACCTTGGGATCGGCCGCCAGCGCCTCTTTGTGCAGTCCCCGCCGCCGCAGCTGCTCTCTTATGGTCCGCTCGGCGACGCGCACGCCGTGGCGATAGAACAAGATCGACGCGATCTGAGCGGCCGAGCGGCTCGGGACCTCCACGCGCAGCTGGGCCGCCTCGGCGAAGAGCTCGGGATGGGCCCGCACGCTGCCGGTGTCGGCCCGAGGGGCCGGGCGCAGCGCCTCGAGCCCACCTCGTCGATAGGCGCGGATCCAGCGGTCGATCGTGCCGCGCGCGTAGCGCCGGGCACTGCCGTCGGGATGGGTGTGCGTCTCGTCCGCGCTCTTGCGCACGAGCACCCCGCGTTCGGTCGCGGACAGCCGCTCGTTTGCCGCTTCTGCGATCACCGCCCAGCGGTGCAGCGCGATCGCCTGTCGTTCGTCGTCGTCCATCGGTCCTCCTTGGATCGGTTCATGGGACAGGTGGCATGAAACGCCGTTTGCCGACGACGAGATAGAGCGGATTCGTGTTGGTGGCGAGGAAGCTCCCGCCGCTCACGGCGCTGGCGAAGCGCCAGCACGAAAGCTGGCGCCAGCCGGGGAACGCGCACGCGGCCCGATAGGCCTCTTTGATCGCAGCGAGCGCCCGGCGTGCCGGCTCCGCGATCGGTGCGACGAGATCGCCACCGAGATCCGAGGCGAGTGCGCCAAAGGAGACGGCGAGGGACTCGGCGCGCTCACTGAAGCGCCGTCGCCACGCCCGCGCCGTCGTGTAGGGCACGGCGGCGGCCTCGGCCGCCGGGCGCACGCCTCCCGGCCCGGCCACCACGGCCTCGAGCACCGCTCCGATCGTGTCGGCCGCGTCGAAGCGACCGGTCACGACGAAGGCGGGGAGCAGGGCATGGGTGCCTTCGCAGTCACGGCAGCGGGCCCGGCGCACCCATAGCCGATGGTCCTGTCCGCCGACGCGCAGGGTCCGGATGTAGCCGGACCAAAAGACCATCGTCCCTCCACACGACGGACAGCTCGGCCGGGGGACCTCGAGGTTGCGCCCCTCGGCCAGGTACTCGTCGACGGACAGGGAGCAGGGCCATACGATGGCCATTGGTGGCAACACCGCCTTGGACCCCTCCTGCGTCCAGCGTCCAACTGTGGCGGGAGGGGTCCCTCGCGTTCAGGGACCGCTCATCTTCGCCAGGCGCTACGGCAGCACGCCAAAAATCGGCGCGCGAAGAGCGCTGCCGAACTCCGACCCCCGATGATCAGGAAGTCATGCCGCTAACACCTGGTACTGAGGGCGTTCCTGGGGGAACGTGAGAGGTAGCGAAGGGTCTGCCTCAGAGACGAGGCACGCCAACCAAGACACGGATCCATGTCGCTTCGCCGCCCTGCGGGGTATCGGTGCACCTCCAACAGCGCGGGGGACCGTAGCGAACAGCCCGGTGTAACGCACGGTAGTGGGCATATTGCATCCAGACGCCGTGAGCATCTTTTAGTAAAGGATGGCTACCTATAAGGATCAAACCCGACGAAACCCTGACGGCCAGAGTCACAACCTCCTGATCCCGATGGTGCGATCG
>DATJTU010000204.1:0-9826 GCA_035503015.1 Acidimicrobiales bacterium
GGGCGGCGCCGGCGGGAGGCCCGGCGGCGGCCGGAGCGAGGCGCGCCAGGGGGATCAGACCTGGCAGTGCTCGCAGAAGAAGGTCGACCGGCCACCGGTCTTCACCCGCACGATGAGGTTGCGGCAGCGCCGGCACGGCTCGCCCTCGCGGTCGTAGACCTGGTGCGAGCCCTGGAAGTCGCCGACCTCGCCGAAGAGGTCCCGGTACTGCTCGTCGGCCAGCGACGAGCCCCGGTGTTTGATCGCGTCGGCCAGGGTCTCGACGATGGCGCGGTAGAGGCGCCGCACCTCGGTGGCGGTCAGCGAGTTGGCGGGGCGGTCGTAGCGCAGCCCGGCCTGGTAGAGCATCTCGTCGGAGTAGAGGTTCCCGATGCCGGCGGTGAAGCTCTGGTCCATCAGCAGGGCCTTGATCCCGCCGGAGTGCTGGTGCAACAGCGCGCCGAAGCGGTCCCAGCTCATCAGGTCCTCGATGGGGTCGAACCCGAGGTGGGAGAGCTCGGGGATCGCCTTTCTGATGGCGGTCCCGTCACCGCCCGCGGTCCCCGACACGGGCGAGAGCGGTGTGCCGTCCGCCTTGAGGGGCGGGGTGGACACGAACAGCTCGCCGAAGGTCCGGGGGTCGACGTAGCGCAGCTCGCCGCCCTGGGTGAAGGTGATCACCACGTGGGTGTGCTTGGGCTTGGGGTCCTTGGCCGACTTGACCCGCAGCAGCTGGCCGCTCATGCCGAGGTGGACCACGAGGGTGTCGCCGCTGTCGAGCGTGAGGAGGAGGTACTTGCCGAGCCGCCCGACCGACTTGACGGTCCGGCCCTCGAGCAGCGCGCGGAAGTGCTTGGCCGAGGGGTGGCGGCGCACCGAGCGCCCGTTGGCCACCGAGACGGCCTTGATCTTGCGCCCCACCACCTCGCGCGCCAGGTCCTGGCGCAGGGTCTCGACTTCGGGCAGCTCAGGCACCGTTGAGCTCCTCCCAGGCGGCCCGGGCCGCCTCCTGCTCGGCGTCCTTCTTGGAACGCCCCTCGCCGGTGCCCCACAGGGTGCCGCCCAGGAACACCTCGGCGACGTAGGCCCGGTCGTGGTCGGGACCCGAGCCGCTCACGACGTAGCGCGGGGTCCCCTCCCCGTCACGCACTGCCTTCTCCTGCAACCGGCTCTTGTGGTCGAAGTCGTCGGGCTCCTCGCCGGCGCGGGCGATGGCGTCGCCGAGCTCGCGCAGGACGAGGGTCTGGGCGGCCTCCCAGCCGGCGTCGAGGTAGACGGAGCCGAGGACGGCCTCGAACGCGTCGGCCAGGATCGAGGCCTTGGCGCGGCCGCCCGAGCCCTCCTCGCCCCGGCCGAGCAACAGCACGTCGCCGACGCCGAGGCGCGCCGCCACCTGGGCGAGCACGCGTGCGTTCACCACGGCCGAGCGGACCTTGGCCAGCTTGCCCTCGGGGAACTCGGGATAGCGGTCGTAGGTGTAGCGGGCCACCACGAGGCCGAGGACGGCGTCACCCAAGAACTCGAGGCGCTCGTTGGAGGGCGCGCCGCCTTCCTGCTCACCGCACCAACTGCGGTGAGCGAGCGCGTGCTGGAGGAGGCTCAGGTCGCCGAAGGTGTGGCCGAGTCGCTCGGCCAGTGCGGCCGCACCTTCAGCGCCGGCCTCAACCCGCCTCGAGCTTGGCGTAGACGTAGTCAACAGCGTCACGGACCGTGCGCAGGTCCTCTAGGTCCTCGTCGTCGATGCGGAATCCCACGGTCCGCTCCCCCAGCTCCTCTTCCAGCGCCTCGACCAGTTCGATCAGGGCCAGCGAGTCTGCGTCGAGGTCCTCCACGAAAGAGGCCCCTTCGGTGATCGACGAGGGGTCGGTCTCCAAGATGTCGGCCAGCTGGTCCCTGATCAGCTCGAAGACTCCGTTCCGGTCAAGCGGCCCCTGTTTGCTGTGGGTTTCTGCTGGCACGCGAACCAGTGTAGGTGTTCAGGGGTCCGAATCGCCCGTTTATAGGGTCTGGGCTGGGCTTTTACGACACCTCGCCGGAGTCGTCCACAGGGCGCACCGCCGCCGCGAGCTGGTCCGCCAGCCCGCTGGCGGCGCACTCGTGGGCGACCAGGACGGCGTTCATCATGGCGGTGGCGCTCGACGAGCCGTGGCTGATCACGCAGACGCCGTTCGTCCCGAGCAGCATGGCCCCGCCGGTGTTCTCGGGCTCGAATTCGGCTGCCAGGGGCAACAGGTGTGGGAGCAGGACCGACGACGCCGCCCGGGTGTCCTCGTCGGTGCCGAAGACACCGAGCAGGGTGTCGAAGAGGAAGCGCAGCGAGCCCTCGAGGGTCTTGAGCGTCACGTTCCCGGTGAACCCGTCGGTCACGATCACGTCCGCCGGGGACGGCAGCAGGTCGCGGCCCTCGAGGTTGCCGACGAACTCGAAGCCGCCCTCGCCTTCGAGCAGGGCGTGCGTCTCCTTGACCAGCGGCGTGCCCTTGGAGGGCTCCTCGCCGATCGAGAGGAGGCCGACGCTCGGCCGGGTCGGCGCGGCGCCGGCACCGGCGCCGAAGCGGGCCCCCACGTAGGCGGCGCCCATCTGGGCGAACTGCACCAGCATCTGCGCGGTGCACTCGGCGTTGGCGCCGGCGTCGACGAGCACGGCCGGGGTGCGCCCGAGGCGGGGCAGCGGGGTGGCGATGCACGGCCGCACCACGCCGGGGAGGCGGCCCATGCGCAAGAGGGCGGCGGCCATCGTCGCCCCGGTGTTGCCGGCCGACACCATGGCCGATGCCTTCCCGTCGCGGACGAGCTCGGCCGCCCGGACCAAGGAGGAGTCCTTCTTGCGCCGGACCCCGCCGGCGGGATCCTCGTCCATCGCGATGACCTCGGTGCAGGCGACGAGGTCGAGGCCCCGCGTGTCACCCACCTGCTCGGGCGGGCCGACGAGGACGACGGGGACGCCGTGCTCCTCTGCGGCACGGCGGGCGCCCTCGACGATCTCGCCGGGGGCCTTGTCGCCGCCCATCGCGTCGACGGCGACGGGCAGGGTGGCCAGTATCTCGGGCGCCGGGCGCTCGCCCCGGCGGCTCAAGTCAGTCGACCTCGACCGCTTGGCGACCCTTGTACCACCCGCAGCTCGGGCAGACGACGTGCGGCGTCTTGGCCGCCTGGCAGTGGGGGCAGACGCTGCGCGGCGGCCGGCCCAGGCGCCAGGCGGCGGCCTGGTGGCTGCGGCCCTTGGCCTTCGACTTCTTCTTCTTCGGGACAGCCATGGACGGTCTCCAACGATCGGTTCTGCGGCTTCGATGCAGCTCTGGTGCGGCTCAGATGCGGTGCCCGGCGCGCTCTGCGAGGAGCTGCCGAGGGGCTGGCGGAACGGTGCAAGCCCTCCGGGACCGGCTACCGGAGCACGTCGAGGTTAGCCCACCGAGGATCCCGAGGGGCAACGCAGCCACAGTCGCCCTCGTTGCGGTTCGCCCCGCACTGGGGGCACAGGCCGGCGCAGTCGTCCCGGCACAGGGGCGCCATGGGCAGCTCGAGGACGATGGCGTCGCGCACGAGCGGGGCGAGGTCGATGTCGTCGCCGGCAATCGGGTAGAGCTCCTCGTCGGCCGCGGTGGCCGCGGGGTCGTCGGCGAAGCGCTCGTGGACGTGCACGCGCAGCTGGCCCGTCACGGGCTCGGTGCAGCGCCGGCAGATGCCCTCCCAGGGCGCGCTGACGGTGCCCTCCACGTCGATCCCGCCCTCGAAGGGGTGCAGCGTCACGTCGGCCTCGGCCTCGGCGCCGGCGGGGACCACGCTGCGCCCGGGGTCGATGCCGGCCTCGTGCAGCGGGCCGGCCAGCGCGACCTCACCGCGGCGCACCTCGTGGGCCGGCTCGCCGGAGCGGCGCAGCCGGGCGACATGGACGACGAACGGGTTGGCAGCGCCCATCACGACCTCCCCTTGGGGTCTGGTCCTGGCCGGACCATCAACTCTGGTCCTGGTCGAAGAAGCCGTCCTCCTCGGCACCGGCTCCGCTGTCTCCCTGCGCCGCCTCCACCAGCGGCGCAGCCAGCTTGGCCCGGCCCGCCTGCACCGTCCGGGTCAGGCGGTCGAGCACGATCTCCATGCCGGCCAGCTTCGTGTCGACGAAGTCCTCGGCCTGGTGGCGCAGGGCGCGGGCTTCCTCGTTGGCGTCATCGAGGATGCGCTGGGCCACGGCGTTGGCCTGACGCACGATCTCGGTCCGCTGCACCATGTGCTCGGCCTGGGCGCGCACCTCGTCCATCAGCGCCTCCGCCTCGCGGCTGCGCTCGGCCATGAACTCCTCGCGCTCGCGCAACAACCAGCGCGCCTGGCGCAGCTCGTCGGGCAGGCATTCGATCGCCGAGTGCACCAGCGACGTCACCTCGTCGCGCGACACCATCACCGACGACGACAACGGCATCGACTTCGCGACGGCCATCACGTCGAGCAGCTGGTGCAGGATCGACTCGATACCGACCTCGTCGATGGGCTGGTCCTCTTCGACATCGAGGAACTGGTCGCTCATCGCTGCCTCATACCTCGCCGCCCCCTCTCGCCTCATACTTCGCCTGCAGTGCCTCGGCCACCGGCTTGGGCACGAACGCCGACACGTCGCCGCCGAAGCGCCACACCTCGCGCACGAGCTTGGACGCGACGAACGACCACTCGGGGCTCGTCGGGATGAAGATCGTCTCGACGCCCGAGAGGTGGTTGTTCATCTGGGCCATCTGCATCTCGGCCTCGAAGTCCGAGACGGCACGCAGGCCGCGCACGATCGCCGTCGCCCCCACGTCCTGCGCGACGTAGACGAGCAGCGTCGACACCGACACGATGCGCACCGACGGCAGGTGCGCCACGACCTCTTCGAGCATGGCCTGGCGCTCCTCGAGGCCGAAGAGCGGCGTCCCCTTCTGCGGGTTGCGCAGCGCGGCCACGACGACCTCGTCGAAGAGCCGGCTGGCCCGCTCGACGATCTCCAAATGGCCGTTGTGGAACGGGTCGAAGGACCCCGGGAAGAGACCGACCTTCACGAGCCGGTGCCGCTGCGCTGTGCCACGGTCACGAGCGTACCGCCGTACTGGCGCTCTTTGATGCCCACCCAGGGCGCTTCGGGCCCGTCGGCCAGGCCGATCGGGGCGCCCGACTCCATGACGACGCGGGCGGCGCGCAGTCCGGCGAGGAGCCCAGGCCAGTCGGCGAAGTCGTAGGGCGGGTCGCAGAAGGCGAGGTCGAACGCGCGCGCCCCTCCCGGAGTGCGCAGCCACTCGGGCAGCGTGGCCCGCACCAGCGTGGCCGCTCCGGTGTCGAGGCCGACCGCAGCGAGGTTCTCCCGCACCGCTCCCAGCGCCTCGGGGTCCTGGTCGACGAACGTCGCCGACGCGGCGCCGCGCGAGAGCGCCTCGAGGCCGAGCGCACCGCTGCCGCAGAAAAGGTCCACCACGTGGAGCCCGTCGACCCCACCCAGGGAGCCCAAGATGTCGAAGATCGACTCCCGCACCCGGTCCGACGTGGGCCTGACCGACCGCGGCAGCTTGGCGGCAAGCCGGCGCCCGCGGCTCCGGCCCCCGATGACCCGCATGGGCCAACCCTACGGCGACGGCACGCGGCGCAGCGGCGGGCCAGGGCGGCGGTTGGAGCCGGCCTAGCTCTTGAAGAGGTACTCCCCCTCGTCCTCGCTCAGCTGCAGCTTGACCTCGTCCTCGAGGCCGGGGTGCGCCTGGAGCTGGGGGTCCTCCTCGACCAGCGTGTCGGCGACCCGCCGGGCCTCGTCGAGGAGCGCCAGGTCGCCCGGGTCGCTCAACGACGCGAGGCGGAGGTCGCTCTGCCCCTTCTGGCGCGCGCCGAGCAACGTGCCCTCGCCGCGCACCCGCAGGTCGGCGTCGGCCAGCGCGAAGCCGTCGGTCGATCCCGCCACCGCGCTGAGCCGCTCGTTCCCCGCCTCGCCGCCGAGGAGAAAGCACCAGCTCGGCTCCCCGCCGCGGCCGACGCGGCCCCGCAGCTGGTGCAGCTGTGCGATGCCGAAGCGGTCGGCGCTCTCGATCACCATCACCGTCGCCTCCGGCACGTCGACGCCGACCTCGATGACGGTCGTCGCCACGAGCACTTCGATCTCGCCCGCCCGGAAGCGGTCCATGACCTCCTCGCGCGCGGACGGGGCCATCTGCCCGTGCATGAGGCCGACCCGGAGCCCTTCGAGCTCGCCACCCGCCGCCGTGAGCCGCTCGTACTCCTCGGTGGCCGACTTCGCCTCCACGCGCAGCGACTCGCCCACCAGCGGGCAGACGACGAAGGCCCGGTGCCCGCCGCCCACCTCCTCGCGGACCTTCGCCCAGGCGCGCTCCTCGCCCCGGTGGGCGCCGGGCTTGGCGGCGCCGCCCCCCGGAAGCCATTCGGTCGTCACCGGGATGCGCCCGGGCGGCAGCTCGTCGAGCGTCGTGGGGTCGAGGTCCCCGAAGATGACCATGGCGGCGGTGCGCGGGATCGGCGTCGCCGTCATGACCAGCAGGTCGGGGTCCCCGTCCGCCCCCTTGGCGCGCAGCGTCGCCCGCTGCTCGACCCCGAAGCGGTGTTGCTCGTCGATCACCACGCACCCGAGCGAGGCGAACGTGACCTCCTCGGTGAGGAGCGCGTGGGTGCCCACGACGATGCCGATGGCGCCACTGGCGAGCCCGTCGAGCAGCGCCGTGCGCGCCTTGCCCTTGACGCGCCCGGTCAGCAGCTCGACGCGGACCTCGCCGCCGGCCATGCCACCCGGCCCCTCGAGGTCGCCGAGCAGCGCGCGCACGGCGGAGAAGTGCTGCTCGGCCAGCACCTCGGTCGGCACCATGAGCGCGCCCTGGTGCCCGCTCTGCACGGCGGCGAGCAACGAGGCCAGCGCGACCACGGTCTTCCCCGAGCCCACGTCGCCCTGGAGTAGGCGGTGCATGGGGAACGGGCCCGCCATGTCGGCCACGATCACCGCGAGCGCGCGGCGCTGCGCCGTCGTCAGCTCGTAGGGCAGCGCGGCGAGGAAGCGCGCCACCAGCGTGTCGCTCTTGGCGCCCGTGACCTCGCGCGGCGACACGTCGTGGTGCAGCGCGCGGGCGTTCACCTCGAAGGCGCGGCGTCGCAGCACGAGCGCCAGCTGCAGGCGGAACAGCTCGTCGAAGACGAGCCGGCGCCGCGCCGCGTCCTTGGCCTCGAAGGACTCCGGCGCGTGGATCGCCCCGAAAGCCTCCGTTCGCCCCCAGAGCTCGAGCTCGGCGCGCCAGGCTTCGGGGAGCGGGTCGGCGAACTCGCCGGCGCGCTCGAGCGCCTCGTGGACGAAGGAACCGATCTCCCAGCTCGTGAGGCCCACCTTCCCCGAGGCCGGGTAGACGGGCAGGATCCGCAGCGTCCGCCGGCCCGGGGTCACGCCGGCCACCACGTCGACCACCGGGTTCGCCATCTGCCGCGTGCCCCGGTACTCGGTCACCTTCCCGAAGAAGATCGCCTCGGTGCCTGCCTCGAGCTGCTTGGCGCGCCAGGGCTGGTTGAAGAAGACGATCTTGAGGCGCCCGGTCTCGTCGCGCACCACCACGTCGACCACCGCCCGCCCCGTGCGCGCCCGGCGGCCGTGCACCGACTGCACCGCCGCCAGCACCGCCGCCTCGTCGCCCACCACGAGGTCGGAGACGTCGGCTTGGCGCGTGCGGTCGATGTAGCGGCGCGGATAGGTCGTGATCAGATCGAGGACGGAGTCGATGCCGAGCTCGCCCAGCTGTGTCTCCCGCCGGTCGGACACCCCGTGCAGGCGCGACACCTCGATGTCGCGCAGCGCGCGCAGCGTGCGGCCGCCCGGGGAACCGGGAGCGTCGACGGCACCGGCGGCGCGTGGGTCGCCCTGCGCGCTACTCAATCCCCAGCAGATAGGGATAGAGAGGCTGGCCGCCCTGGTGCACCTCGATCGCCACGTCGGGGTGCTCCTCGGAGAGCCACTCCTCGATGCGTCTCGTGTCCGCCTTGCGCGCCTCCTCACCCTCGATCAGCGTCACCAGCTCGTGGCTGCCCGTGAGGAGCCGGTCGAGCAGCAAGCGCGTGCAGAGGACGACGTTGTCGGCGATGGCGACCACGCCGTCGCGCGAGATCCCGATGTAGTCACCCTCGTGCACCTCCCCCGCGTCCGTGACCGAGTCGCGCACCGCCCGCGTCACCTCGGCCGGGACGACACGCGCCGCGGAGGTCGCCATCGACTCGAGGTTGGTGACGGCGTCGGCGGCGGGGTCGTACGCGAGCAGGGCTGCAAAACCCTCGACGATCGAGCCGGTCTCGACCACGCGCACGGTCTTCTCGCTCAGCGCGTCGACCTGCTCGGCGACGGGCTGGATGTTCTTGTTGTTCGGCAGGATGAGGACTTCGGCCGACCCGATCGACTCGACGGCCTTCACCAGGTCGGCCGTCGCCGGGTTCATCGTCTGCCCGCCGACCACGAGGTGATGGACGCCGAGGGAACGGAAGATGCGCCCGATCCCGTCGCCCGAGACCACTGCGACCACGCTCGTCGTCGGTGTGGGCCCGGTGCCCTCGATGCTCGGGCCCGCTCCCGGCTCGCCCACGCTCTCGCGCACC
Organism: Acidimicrobiales bacterium; assembly: GCA_035503015.1. Lineage (GTDB taxonomy): Bacteria > Actinomycetota > Acidimicrobiia > Acidimicrobiales > RAAP-2 > Bog-473. Next base: position 8,559 of record DATJTU010000204.1, read on the forward strand.
CAGCGCTCCTCTTCGACTTGCTCGTCGAGGTCGGTGACGCGGATGCGGCTCGGGCGCCCGGCGTCGACCCCCGCCTCGATCGCGGCGCCGACGTCGTTGGTGTGAATGTGGCAGTTCCACAGGCCTTCGCCCCCGACCACCACGATGGAGTCGCCGATGCCGGCCCACACCTCCTTGAAGGCGTCGATCGCGTCGTCGTGCGCCGTGAGCATGTACATGACCTCGTAGCGGAGGTCGCCGGCGGCGTGCACGTCGTGGCCGTGGCCGTCGTGGGGGCCGGTCCCCGAACCCAGGTGCCCGTTCAGCGCGCTGAGGTCGGGGGCGGCGACGCCGGCCGGCTCGGGCAAGGGCCGGCCGTCGAGCACGAGCAGGAACGCGTCGAACAAGAGGAGGAAGCCCGAGCCGCCCGCGTCGACCACCCCCGCTTGCGCGAGGACCGGGAGCATCTCGGGCGTGCGCGCGAGCGCGTCGGCCGCCTCGCCGCGTGCGCTCTCGAGCACCGCGAGGAGCCCCGACCCCAGCGCCGCCCCGGCACCTTCAGCCGCCGCCGACGCCACGGTCAGGATCGTCCCTTCGACCGGCCGCACGACGGCGCGCCGGGCGAGCTCGGCCGCGTGCGCGATGGCGTCGACCAACAGGTCGGGGCCCACCCCGCCGTCGCCGGCGCCGCCCATGCGCTCGCTCATGCCACGGAGCAGCTGGGAGAGGATCACTCCCGAATTGCCCCGGGCGCCCATGAGCGACCCGTGCCCGATGGCCTTGCAGATCTCGAGGATGCCGGCCTCGCCGTCGACGCCCTCGAGCTCGCTGACCACGGACTCGAGCGTGAGGGCCATGTTCGTCCCGGTGTCCCCGTCGGGCACCGGGTAGACGTTCAGCCGGTTGATGTCGGCCTGGTGCATCCGCAGTGCGTCCCGGTACCCGCCCATCACGGCGCGCAGGTCCTTGGCGCCGAGGGTCGAGAGGGAAGTCATGGCTGGTGATGCTAATCTTTGGGCTGTTCGTGAAGGCCTGCGTGGGCGCTCGTCCGCGGCCTCCCTGAGGAAGGTTTCAAAGGTTCACCCATGGCATCTGTGTGCGACATCTGCGGCAAGAAGCCCTCGTTCGGCATGAACGTGAGCCACTCGCACCGCCGCACCAAGCGGCGTTGGAACCCCAACGTCCAGCGGGTCCGCGCCCTGGTGGACGGCGCGCCCAAGCGCCTCCACGTCTGCACCTCGTGCATCCGGGCCGGCAAGATCACCAAGCCGGTGCGCCGGACCCACGAG
>DATJTU010000205.1:0-4262 GCA_035503015.1 Acidimicrobiales bacterium
GCGACCGGATCGGACCCGAGCGGCGTGACACTGAGGTGCGTCACGCCTGCCTCGGCCAGCGCGGCCACCCGCTCCTTGATGTAGGACTCGGGCCCGCACAGCGTTGTCGCCTCGAGCAGATCGGCGGGCACGAGCGCCGCCGCCTCCTGCTTCTTGCCCGACAGGTAGAGGTCTTGGATCTCGGCCGCCTCGGCCTCGTAGCCGTAGCGACACGCCAGCGCGTTGTAGAAGTTGCGGCCCTTGGCCCCCATGCCGCCGATGTAGAGGGCGAGCATGGGGCGGTTGAGCTCGCGCAGCGGCACCACGTCGGCTTCCTCCCCAATGGCGAGCAACCCGCCGGCCCCGATCTGCAGCGGGCCCAGCGCAGGGTCGCGCCGGGCCGTGCCCTCCGCGAGCGACGGACCGAAGACCTCCTTCACCTTCTCGGGCACGAAGAAGATGGGCAGCCAGCCGTCGGCCACCTCGGCCGTCATCGCGACGTTCTTCTCGCCCAGTGCCGCGACCCAGATCGGGATGCGCGGGCGTACCGGGTGGTTGATGATCTTGAGCGGCTTGCCGAGCCCGGTGCCCTGCCCCTCGGGGAGCGGGATCTGGTACGAGACGCCGTCGTGGACGAGCGGGGCCTCGCGGGCCCACACGTCGCGGCAGATCTCGATGATCTCGCGGGTCCGGCCCAGCGGGCGGTCGTACGGCACCCCGTGGAAGCCCTCGATCACCTGCGGCCCCGACGCCCCCAGCCCGAGGATGCACCGCCCGCCCGAGAGCGCGTCGATGCCCGCCGCCGTCATGGCGATCAGCGTCGGCGTGCGGCTGTAGATGGGCAGGATGGCCGAGCCGATCTCGACCCGCTCGGTCTTGGCGGCCAAGTAGCCCATGAAGCTCGGCGCGTCGAAGCTGTAGGCCTCGGCGACCCACGCCACATCGAGGCCGACCTTTTCCAGCTCCGCGACCTGCTGCGCGGACTGCTCGTAGCCTCCGGCGTAATTGAGCGTCATCGAGAGCTTCACCCGGTCGTTCCTTTCGTCCGCCGCCGTCGTTGGTGTCGTCCGGCCTGGGGAGAAGCCAGGGTACTGAATCGTCCCGTGGCCCTCCCCGTAGCATCGCAGGGATGACCAGCCGGGACCCCATCGACTTCGTCCTCTTCGACCTGGGCGGCGTCCTCATCGACCCCGGCGGGGTCGGGCAGATGCGCGAGCTCAGCGGTCTCCCCTCCGACGACGACGTCTGGGCCCGCTGGCTGAGTTGCCGCTGGGTGCGCGCGTTCGAGGCCGGGCGTTGCTCCCCCGAGGAGTTCGCAGCCGGCGTGGTGAGCGACTGGGAGCTCGACCTCGAGCCGGATGCGTTCCTCGACGAGTTCGCCGGCTGGCCCGGCCTGCCGTACCCCGGTGCCCTCGAGCTCGTGTCCGCCGTGGCGGCGCAGGTGCCGATCGGGTACCTCTCGAACACCAACGCCCTGCAGTGGAACGCCAACTTCGAGGAGATCCCGGTCACCCGGGCCTTCGGATACCGCTTCCTCTCCTTCCAGCTGGGGCTGGTCAAGCCGGACCGCGAGATCTTCGACGCCGTCGCCGCGGCCTTGCCCGTGCCACGGGAACGGGTGCTCTTCCTCGACGACAACCTCGTCAACGTCGAGGCGGCGCTGGCCGCCGGCTTCGCCGCCTCACACGTGCGGGGCGTGGACGGCGCCACCGACGCACTCGTCGGCGCGGGCGTCCTGCCCCGCTGAGCGAGCTGCGGGCGCTGGAGGTCGGCGCACGGGGCGGATGGGTGTGCAGTGAGCCGCGTGTGCCAACATGCCCGCATGGTTGCCAACGGGCCGATGCTGCGTCTCCTGCCGCGCCTCAGCGACGACGTGGCCTTCTACTGGACCTCGGGCGAAGACGGCGTGCTGCGCTTCTTGCGCTGCAACACGTGCGGCTTCTTCATCCACCCGCCCGGGCCGGTGTGCCCGCGCTGTCTCTCGCGTGACCTGGCGCCCGACGAGGTGAGCGGCCGTGGCCACGTCGAGACCTTCACCGTCAACTACCAGCAGTGGATCCCGGGCAGCGACCCCTACATCATCGCCTGGGTCTCCATCGACGATCAGCCCGACGTCCGCCTGACGAGCAACCTCGTCGACGTGGAGCCCGAGGACGTGCACATCGGCATGCCGGTCGAAGTCACCTTCGAACACGTCGAAGACGTCTGGATCCCCCTCTTCAAGCCGGCGGTGGAGTCGTGAGCCCCCTGCAGCCCGGCGAGGAGCCGCTGGAGCGTCGCGCCGTCATCTCGGGCATCGGCCAGTCCGACGTCGGGCGCCGGCTCGGGCGGGGCGAGCTCGACCTGACCATCGAAGCGGCAGAACGAGCCATCGCCGACGCCGGCCTCACCCGTGACGACATCGACGGCCTCTCGACCTATCCGGGCATGGGGGCCGGCACGAGCGGCTTCGCGGGACCCACGTCACCCGAGGTCCAGGACGCGATGGGTCTCTCGTTGAACTGGCACGACGGCGGCGGCGAGGGTGCCGGCCAGATGCGCGCGGTGCACGCTGCCTCGCTGGCGATCGCCGCCGGGCTGGCCCGCCACGTCCTCGTCTACCGGACCGTCACCGAGGGTTCGGCGCAGGGCACGGGCGGGCGCCAGGGCATCGGCGGTGGTGGCGGCGGGGGCGGTCCGGTGCCCCGCTTCGGCAGCTTCATGCAGTGGTCGATCCCCTACGGCGCCGTGTCCGCCGCCAACTGGCTCGCCATGGTGGCCCAGCGCCGCATGCACGAATTCGGGCTCACGCGCGAGCAGCTGGGCGCCATCCCGATCAGCAACCGCGCCAACGCCGCCCTGAACCCCAAGGCGATCTACACCGACCCGATGACGATGGAGGACTATCTCGCGGCGCGCATGATCACGACGCCGCTGTGCCTCTTCGACTGCGACGCCCCCTGCGACGGGTCGACCGCCTTCATCGTCTCGCACCGCGACGTCGCCGGCGACCTCGACCACCCCGCCGTCCAGATCAACGCGCTCGGCACCGCGCTGCGCGGGCGGCCGAGCTGGGACCAGTTCGACGACATGACCACCATGGCGGCGCGAGACGCCGCCGCCTCCATGTGGGAGCGCACCGAGCTGAAGCCGGCCGACGTCGACACAGCGCAGCTCTACGACGGCTTCTCGATCCTCACGGTGGTGTGGCTCGAGGCGTTGGGCTTCTGCGGGCGCGGCGAGAGCGGCCCCTTCCTCGAGGGCGGGGCGAACATCGCCCGGGACGGGATCCTCCCGCTCAACACGAACGGCGGGCAGCTCTCGGGCGGCCGTCTCCACGGCTTCAGCCTCATCCACGAGGCCTGCGTGCAGCTGCGCGGGGAAGGCGGCGAACGCCAGATCGTGCGCGCCGGCGGGCGGGCGCCCGAGGTGGCCGCGGTGGCCAACGGGGGCGGCCCCATCGCCGGGACCATGCTGCTGACCCGGGGGGTCTCCTCCTAGGCGGGCTTCGTGCCGGCGAGGTGGTGCGCGGCGCGCGCCGCCAACGCCACCAGCGTCAACGTCGGGCCGTAGCCCGTCGACGTCACGAACACCGAGGAGTCGGCGATCACGACGTTGTCGAGGCTGTGCACCCGGCCCCAGCGGTCCACGACCGACGTCGCGGGGTCGTCCCCCATGCGCGCCGTGCCGATGACGTGGCGGCTCTCGGGGACGGGCGTGCTGCCGATGCCGTGGTACGAGACGCCGGGCGAGGACGTGTGGAGAACCCATTCGGCGCCCATCTCCTCGAGCACCGATTGGAGGATCTTCCCGTGGTACTTCGACGCCGCGAGCTCGTGGCGGCCCGGGCTGTACGTCACACGCGCCACCGGATAGCCGCGCGCGTCGCGGACGGACGGGCTGAGGTCGACCGTGTTGGTCGCGTAGGGCAGATCCTCACCCTGCATGATGAAGGCCCACATCCGCTCCCGCAGGTTCGACTCGCGCATCACCTGCGCGTGCAAGCGACCCCAGGGCGAATGCCTCGCCTCCATGATCGGGAAGCCCCCGCCGCTGTGCTCGACCAGGCCGCCGCGGAACCACGGCAACCCCGCGTCGGCCGCCGCCTTGCGCGACCGCTCGTCCTGGACCATCGCGTCGTCGTGCACGTGGGTCACCGAGCGGCCCTTGTGCGGGTGCAGGCGCATGTCGGGGAAGTGGCCGACGACGATCGTCTGGAAGTGCACCATGAGATGGCGGCCGATGGCCGGGTGCTCGATGCCCGACAGCAACAGGATGCGCGGCGTCTCGATCGCGCCCCCCGC
>DATJTU010000206.1:0-6048 GCA_035503015.1 Acidimicrobiales bacterium
TCAGCGCAGGCCGCGCAGGCGGAACCACCAGTTCGGGTCGCGCCCGTGCGCGTGGAAGTGGTTCGGGATCTGGCGCATGACGCGGTCGACCGACCACTCCCCCGCGCCGAAGCGGGCGTCGGAGACCCTGGTCAGCTGCGCCAGCATGTGCGCGACGTCCTCGTCGGGCGGGGTGGGGCCGTGCTGCTTCCACACGACCATGGGCACACCGCACACCTCGCAGTCGGCGACCCAGCAGACGTCGTCCTCGTGGTGCCATGCAGACAGGCGGGCGGCCTCGCAGAGGTCGCAGGTCGGGTCGAAGGGAAGCGCCATGGTCACCGGGGCCGGCCGCCACGGGCCGGGCAGGCGCAGAACCTACTGGGTGAACAGCTGGATCGACGAGCCCGTCGGCACGGTCGAGCCGATGGAGGGCTGCGTGCCGGTGACGGTCCCGGTCGGGTTGCCCGAGACGCCCGAGGGGCTGAGCTGCGCCGCCGTCAACGCGGCCGACGCCTGCGCCACGGTGTCGCCCTGCACGTTGGGGACGGTCGTCGTCGGCGGCCCGGTCGACACGGTCACCGTCACCTGCGAGCCGTACGGCGCCTGCGCGCCGCTCGCCGGGCTGGTCGAGATGACGTTGCCCGCCGCGACCGTGGGGCTGGTGCTGGTCGTCTGGGTCGCAGTGAGCCCGACCGCCTGCAGCGCGGCCTGGGCCTGCGCGTAGGTGTACGTGGTCGGGATGCTCGGCACCGTCGCCGGTTGGTGCCCGAGGGAGGGCACGATCGTGATGGTGCTGCCGTAGGGCGCCTTGGTCGGGTTCGGCGTTGACCCGATCGACCACGAGACGATGATGGTCGCCGGCACGTTGTTGTCGTAGGTGCCGCCCGTGCACGCCGCGTTGAGGTGGACGGCTTGGAGCGCGGGCACCGCCTGCGCGCACGTCATGTTGGCGAGCGACGGGACGCTCACGTCGGGCACGCCGTCGGACACCACGACGGTGACGGTCGAGCCCTCCTTCTGCGTGATGCCCGCCTTGGGGGTCTGGGAGATGACGTCGCCCGCCCCGACGGTCGTCGACTTGATCGGCGGACCCTCCTTGAGGTTCATGTGCACCTTGGCCACCGACGCCCGCGCGTCGGCCAGCGACTTGTTCACGAGGTCGGGCGTCGGGTGCGACGGGGTGAGCACGTTGGTGCCGAACGCGATGTAGAGGCCGGCCGCCAGCAGGACCAGCGCGACAGCCCCGGCGGCGATGAGCCACCAGGACTTGCCCGTGAGGCCGGTGCGCGGCCGGCGGGGCCTCTTGCCTCCGGGGCCGGCGCGGCCACCGAGGGGCTCGGCGTCGAAGATCTCGCCGGGGCCGGCCTTGGTGCCGATCGGCGCCGCAGAGATGCTGGGGGCGATCGCCGTCGACGACAGGGTGGACGTCGCGACGCCCGGGATGACGACCCCCGAGTCGGTCAGCTCGGACACGCCGGGCGGGTGGAAGCCGTTGATCGGCGCCGAGTCCTCGACGTGGTGGAACACGAGCGGCAGGGGCGCCGCGCTCGGCAGCGCGGCGGCCAGCGCGCCGAGCCGTGCCGCGAGGCCGGCGGCGTCGAGGCGGGCCGAGGCTTCGGGCGCAGCGGCCCGCGCCAGGACCTCGTCGAGCGGACCGAGGTCCTCGTGGTGCGGGAGTGGCTGCCCGATGCGCGCGGCGAGCGTCCCCATGGTCGTGTCGGTGACGAAGGGGACCGTGCCGGTGACGGCCTCGTAGAGGACGAGGGCGAGCGAGTAGACGTCGGCGCGCCCGTCGACAGGGTGCCCCTGGGCGGCCTCGGGCGAGATGTAGCGGGCGGTGCCGACCATGGCGCCGGCGGGCTCGGTCCACGCGGCCTCGGCCAGCGCGCGGGCGACCCCGAAGTCGGCGACGCGCACCCGGCTCTCCTCGTCGAAGAGCAAGTTGGCCGGCTTGATGTCCCGGTGCACCAGCCCGCGCACGTGCGCGTAGGCAAGGCCCTGCGCGACCTCCGCCCCCAGTTGCGCCGCCTGGGAGTGCGACAGGCGGACGTCGCGGTCGAGCAGGTCGCGCAGCGAGCCCCCGCCGAGATACTCGAGGACCAGATACGGCCCGTCGGTGTCCTCGCCCCAGTCGAACACGCGCAACACGTGGGGATGGTTGAGCGACGCGACCGAGCGCGCCTCGGCGCGGAAGCGCTTCAAGAACGCGTCGTCGGCGGCGAGCCCCGGCTGGAGAACCTTGACCGCGACGTAGCGCTGCAACGACACGTCTTCCGCGAGAAAGACATGGGCTGAAGCGCCGGTGCCCAGAGCGGAGAGCAGCCGGTACCGCTTCCCTAGGACCCGGCCGATGGAATCAGTAATCAGGGGCATCGGGGCAGTCCATACGCTACTGAGCGCGCGTGCACCGTCGGTGGACGCCCCCCTACCTGCGTTACCCCGGCAGCTCGCCCGTTTCGAGCAGCGCGTCGAACGCGGTCGCGTCGACGGTCGGGATGCCGAGGTCGTCGGCTTTCTTGGTCTTCGACGCGCCCGGCGCGTCGCCGACGACGAGGGCGAACGTCTTCTTCGACACGCTGCCGGGCGACGTGCCGCCGCGCGCCATGATCGCCTCCTCGGCCCCTTCTCGCGTGTAACCCGGGACGGCGCCGGTGACGACGACGGCCTTGCCGGCCAGGGTTTGTTTCGTGGAGCCGGCCGCGTCGGCTCTACCACCCGGCGTCCCGGCGGCCCCCGGCTCTTCCGTCGACACGCCGGCCGCCCGCAGGCGGCCAATGACTGCAACGTTGGTGTCGGCGTGGAGGAACTCGGCGAGGCTCGCGGCGATCACGCCGCCGACGCCGTTCACCGCGGCCAGCGCCTCGACGCTGGACGCCTCGATCGCGTCGAGCGTGCCGAACGCACGCGCCACGGCACGGGCACCGGTGGGCCCCACATGGCGGATGCCGAGGGCGACGAGGAGCCGGCTGAGCGGCCGGCCCCGCGACGCGTCGATCGCGCCGACGAGGTTGCGGGCCGAGATCTCGGCGAAGCGCTCCAGCTGCACGAGCGAGTCGACGCTGAGGTCGTAAAGGTCGGCCGGGTCGTTGACGAGACCGGCGCCGACGAGTTGGAGCACGCGCTCTTCGCCGAGCCCTTCGATGTCCATCGCGGAGCGCGACGCGTAGTGCGCGATGCGCTGCACGCGCTGGGCCGGGCAGTCGATGTTCGTGCAGTAGGTGTCGCTCTCGCCCGGAAGGCGTACCAGCGGCTCGCCGCACGACGGGCACTTCGTCGGGAATTTCCACTTGGGTTTGCGCCGCGCCGGCACGCCGGGCCCGTCCTTGACCGGGCCGACGACTTCGGGGATGACGTCGCCCGCCTTGCGCACGACGACCAGGTCGCCCGGTCTCACGTCCTTCGCCGCCACCTGGTCCTCGTTGTGCAGCGTGGCGACGCCGACGGTCGAGCCACCCACAAACACCGGCTCGAGGCGGGCGAACGGCGTGGCGCGGCCGGTCCGCCCGATGGACACCATGATGTCGAGCAGCCTGGTCGTGCGCTCCTCGGGCGGGAACTTGAACGCGATGGCCCAGCGCGGCGCCCGGGAGGTCGAGCCGAGGACGGCGTGCAGCGCGATGTCGTCGACCTTGACCACGACGCCGTCGATCTCGTAGGCCAGGTCGTGTCGGACCTCGGCCAGCTCGTTGCAACGCGCGACGACGGCGTCCATCCCGACGACACGGTGCGCGTCGGGACTGACGGGAAAGCCCGCCTTCTTCAATTGCGCCAGCGTGTCCGTCTGCGTCGACGCGGGCCAGGCGCGTTTGGTCGGCGCGCGCTCGACGAAACCGATGGAGTAGGCCCAGAAGCGCAGCGGGCGTCTCGCCGTGACGGCAGGGTCCTTCTGGCGCAGCGCGCCCGCCGCCGAGTTGCGCGGGTTGACGAAGAGGCGCTCCCCCGCGTCGGCCTGGCGCTTGTTCATCGCCTCGAAGTCGGCGACCGGCATGTAGATCTCCCCGCGCACCTCGAGCACGTCGGGATACGGGCCGCCTGCCTTCGCCAATTCCTTTGGCACGTCCTTCACGGTGGCGACGTTCGCCGTGACGTCCTCGCCCGCCACGCCGTCGCCGCGCGTGGCGGCCTGCGCGAACCGGCCCTTCTCATAGGTGATCGACATCGCCACGCCGTCGACCTTCGGCTCGGACGAGAAGGCCAGCGTCGCGAGGTCGAGCGACGGCTCGGCGCGGTGCAGCCGGTCGCCCCAGGCGCGCAGTTCGTCCTCGTCGAACGAGTTGTCGAGGCTCATCATCGGCACGCGGTGGCGCACCTCTTGGAAGAGGCCTGAGGGCGTGGCGCCGACCGTCTGGGTCGGCGAGTCGGGCGTGAGGAGCGCGGGATAGTCCGCCTCGAGTTGGCGCAGCTCGACGACGAGCAAGTCGTACTCGGCGTCGGGGATCTCGGGCGCGTCGAGCACGTTGTAGAGCTCATTGTTGTGGCAGATCAGGCCACGCAGCTCCTCGACGCGGGCCGCAGCCTCGGGCGGCGCGTGGCTGGCGGTGGTGCGCTTGGTCGCCACGATCAGGCCGCGATGCCCGCGCCGACAACGGCGTCCGGCTCGGCCAGGTCGTAGAGCGTAACGGTCTGGCCCGGCGCCACCGGACGCTGCGGCGTATCGAAGTGCACGACGACACCAGCACCCTCGCCGGGGTGCTCGCGCTCGACCGTGCACGACACCGGGCGCCCGTGCGCGCTGACCTGCGCCACTGCGCGGGCGCCCGACGCGAGCGGGACGTCGACCCAGCAGAGCGACGACGCGCCCAGGACGACCGACGCGCGCAGGATGTCCTCGGCGCTGCCCACCGTCACGCGGCGGGACGGGACGTCGACGTGCGTGACGTAGCGCCGCTTGCCGTCGGCTCCGTGACCCATGCCGCGGCGTTGGCCGACGGTCACCAACTCGACGGCCTCGACCGCGCCGGCGGGCCGGCCGGCGACGTCGACGACCTCGGCGCGGTGCAGCGCCATGCGCTGAGAAAGGAACCCGTGCCGGCCCTCCGTGCTGCCCACGAAACAGACGTCCTGGCTGTCAGGCTTCCCCGCCGTCCGGAGCCCGAGGCGGGCGGCATGGGCGCGCACCTCGTCCTTCGTCATCTCCCCGACGGGGAACAGGACCCGCGCCAACGCACCCTGGCCAAGCATCGACAGGACGTAGGACTGGTCCTTGTCGGCGTCGGCACCGCGCCGGAGACGCCAGAGGCCCGAGGTCGCGCCCGTGACCCGGGCGTGATGGCCGGTGGCCAGGCGGTCGAAGCCGAGCCGGTCGGCCCGGTCCAAGAGGAGGTCGAACTTCATGGTGCGGTTGCACTCGATACAGGGGTTCGGGGTGCGCCCGGCGGCGTGCGCGTCGACGTAGGGCGTCACGACCGCACGGTCGAACTCGTTGGTGAGGTTGAACACGTGGTGCTCGATCCCGAGCTGCTGTGCCACCCGGCGCGCGTCCTCGACGTCGGCGACGGAGCAGCAACCCGAGTCGGACGGGCCGCCCCAGAGCTTCAGCGTGGCGCCGGTGACCTCATGCCCCTGCTCGACCAGGAGCGCGGCCGCGACCGACGAATCGACTCCTCCGGACATCGCGACGAGCACCCGCATGAGACCAGTGTGCCACCCGGTTCAGACAGTCCGACGCAGCGCGGCGACGGCGCCCGGCACGACCGAGAGGGCGCGGTCGACGTCTGCGTCGGTGGTGCCGGTCCCCAACGTGAAGCGGAGCGCGCCGGCAGCGAAACCTGGGTCGACACCCATCGCCGCCAGCACGTGGCTCGGCTCGAGCGCGCCGCTCGCGCACGACGACCCGCCCGACACGCAGATGCCCTCGCGGCCGAGCGCGACGAGCAGCTCCTCGCGGTCGACGCCGGCCACGCAGACGTGGAGATGCCCGGGCAACACGTCGACGCCGGGGGGCACGGTGCGGTGCACGCCCTCGACCCTTCCCACCAGGCCATCGGCGAGCCGGTCCCGCAGCGTGGCCACGCGGGCGGCCGCGGCGCGGCGATCGCCGGACACGAGCCGGAGCGCGGTAGCGAG
>DATJTU010000207.1:0-3524 GCA_035503015.1 Acidimicrobiales bacterium
ACGCCGCTCCTACCGCACCGCGGTCATGGTGTTCGTCGGCATCTTCGCCCTCGTCGCCGTCGTGGCATGGATCGTGGTCCTCCTTTCCCCGGCCTCCGATCACCCCCTGCGCGGCGGTGCGACGGACGACACCGACGCCACAGGCTCGGTATCCACGCTCGCCGGCACCCAGAACACCGTCCCGCCCGCGGCCCAGGCCGCTGGACACTCCATGGTCGAACTCCTCGCCACGACGCCACACGGGACGGTCACACTCGTCGGGGTCGCCGTCGCGGAGGGCGGCGTCGTCGCCACCACCGCCGACGTCCTGCGCGGCGTCCAGCGCGTCTCCATGGTTGGCCCCGGCGGGAAACAGGAGCCGGCCTCGGTGGTGGCGACCGACGTCTCGTCCGACGTCGCGCTGGTCAATGTGCCCGAGGACCTCCCCGTCGCACCGTTCGCCGACGACAGCGCGCTCGACAGCGGGGCCACCGTCCTCACACTCAGCTACGTGCCCGGGACGGGCAAGACCATCGCGCTGCACTGCACGCCTGGCTCGGTCACCGGCATCGGGACTGCCATCGCACAGGGCCCGGCCGGCGGCATGCCGTCGATCACATCGTCGACCCCGGCCCCGATGACCTACGCCGGGCAACCACTCCTCACGTCGTCGGGCGCCGTCGTCGGGCTGCTCTACGACCCCGAACCCGGGACGAGCTCAGCCGTCACGTTCCTGCCGAGCGATCTCGTCGTCGGCGTCGCCGATGACCTTCGCTCGAACGACCGCGTCGTACACGGATGGCTCGGGATGTCAGGCGCGAACGCGCCGAACGGGACGGGCGCCAAGGTCGAGGTGGTCCAGGCCGACAGCCCTGCGGCGAACCGGCTGGCGCCCGGTGAGGTCATCTCCGCGGTCAACGCCGAGCCGGTGCGCACCATGGCCGAGCTGCGCGCCCGCCTCTACGTGCTCCCGCCTGGCACGTCCATTGCGCTCTCGGTCCAGGGTGCTTCCGGCGCCCAGACCGTGAACGTGAAATTGGGCACATCCCCCTAGCATGCGAGGGTGAGCATCTTCGGTTCGAACGACCCCGACAACCCCATGGGGGGCTTGCTCGGAGACCTGCTCAAGGTGATCGGCACCGGGCCAGGCTCCTCGGAGAGTTGGTTCGAGGCCGCCCGCACGCTGGCCTTCGGCGTGGCCACCGACGGCGGCCAGGACGAGACGCCCGATCCGTTGGTGCGCATCGCGTTCGACGAGCTCGCGCGCGTCGCCGAGCTACACGTGGCCGCCGCGACGGGGATCACCTCGAGCCCCGGCGGCGTGTCTTTCGAGACGGTCGGTCCGGGCCTGTGGAGTTTCCGTGTCCTCGAGGCGTACCGGCCGGTGCTCAAGGCGATGGTCGAGGCACAGCAACAGGGCGCCGCCGCGGTGCCGAGCTCACTGGACCTGAGCGAGCTCGACCCCGAGGGCTCGGCCGGCCTCACCGGCCTGCTCGGGCAGTTCGCGCTGACGCTCGGGCCTGTGTTCTTGGGGATGCAGTTCGGCTCGGCCGCCGGCCACCTCGCCCAGCGCGCCTTCGGGCAGTACGCACTCCCGCTGCCCTGGCCCGAATCCCCGACCTTGCTCCTGGTGCCCGGCAACGTGTCTCGCTTCGCCGAGGACTGGAGCCTGCCGCTCCAAGAGGTGCAGCTGTGGGTGTGCCTGCGCGAGCTGACGATGCACGCGGTGCTGACGCGCCCCGGCGTTCGGTCGTCACTCAGCACACTGCTCGGGGACGCGTCCGCCCACGCCGCCGCCGCGCAGAAGGGGATCGTCGAGCGACTCGGCGAAGGGCTCGGCGATCCGGCCGCGCTCGAGGACGCGCTCGGCGACCCCGAGGCGTTGTTGTCAGATCTCATCAGCCCCGAGCAGCGGAACATCTCGAGCGCGTTGACCGCGCAGACCACGGCGATCGGGGCGGCTGTCGACCACTTCACGGCGTCGATCGCACAGACGTTGACGTCGTCCCCCGCCGCCCTGCGCGAGGCCTGGTATCGCTATCGCATTGAAGAAGGAAAGGGCGAGCAGGCGTTCGCCGGCCTGTTCGGCCTCGATGTGGGCCAAGAAGAGGTGGACCGCGGGCGCAACTTCGTGACCGGGGTCATCGAGCGAGCCGGCGAGGACGCTCTCACCCGCCTGTGGGGCGACGAGCTCGACCTGCCGACGCCCGCCGAAGTCGACGCGCCCGGCCTCTGGCTGGCGCGCATCGGCCTCCTCGACTAATGGCTGAACGCGGCGATCCCGCGCTCTGCGCGCCCAGACTGAGGGCGCGCCGGTGATCAGACGCAGGCGGGTGCGCGGCGCTCGAGCTCGTAGCGCGCGAACGCAGTGGTGACCCGCGCGGCAAGCTGCAGCGTCTCGATCGTCCCGTCCCAACCGGGCGCGATCGCGTAGACGTACTCGGCGACGGTCTCGTCGGCGCGGATCGTCGCCAGCAGGTCCACCAAGTCGAAAAGGTGCTCGACCTTGGCGCTCGCCACGACGTCCGCCGGGGTCAGCAAGCGCACCAGCGCTGCCTCGTCCTCGCTCAGGTCGCCGACCAGCGTCCGCATCTCACGAACGACTGATGTGTCGTCCAACGTGTAGGTGTCCCCCACGGCTGCCTCCCCCCTCGCCGGACCCGCGCCCGGCATCACCATCGCCAACGGGGCGTCATGCTTCCATCACCAGGGTCTCCGCCGAGTCGCCTCGTCGGTGCAATTCGGGTGCAGAGCACGACCCGAGCACGGTCCCGGCACGGCCCAAGCTCGGCTGGCCCCGCCGGCACCCGAACGGGGCGGCGCCGAGGCGTTCAGGCGCCTTCTTCCTCCCCGTAGTCGAGGACCCACTCGAGCGCGAGCTGCTCACGCTCGGCGTCTCGGACCACACGCTCGCTGTTGCGCCGGAACTGCGGATCGTGCGGCGGGAGCAGCACCAAGCGGGCCAGCACCCGCTCGCGGAATTGCTCGATCACGTCCTCGGGGCCGTAGTCGGACTGCACCTCCCAGTGGGGCGCCACCGGGCCGAGATAGACGACGCGCACGTGCCCGATGGGCTCGACGAGCTCCTCTTCTTGGGCAACGTCTTCTTCGGCGTCGGGGGCCATAGCAACTCCTCAATTCGGCGTTCGGCGCCAGCGTAGCCCTGGCGCGCGAAATGACATTCTCCCTGGCAGAGCGCAAATCGCGCTTTGGATTCTTACGAACTTCCTATCCGCAAAGCCTAGGAGCTGACTGGCCCCTTCCGTAAAATGGTGCGTGGAAAGGGAGCGAGACAATGGATACCGATTGGATGGGCCGGGGGAAGTGCAAGGAAGTTGCACCCGACATCTTCTTTCCTAGCGACGGGATGGGCGTGCTGGTCGCCCAACGCATCTGCGCCGAGTGCCCCGTCGCCGAGTCCTGCCTCGAGTACGCGCTCGAGAACCACATCGACCACGGGGTCTGGGGTGGTGCCTCCGAGCGTGAGCGCCGTCGAATCCTGCGCCGCCGCCGCCTCTCACACGCCGTCGTCGCCAAGTAGCACC
>DATJTU010000208.1:0-2477 GCA_035503015.1 Acidimicrobiales bacterium
ACCGCGCTGCGCAGGGCGCGGACCACGTGGTCCTGGCCTCGGATCTCGTCGAATCGCCCTGGTCGGAAGCGACGGTAGAGGGAGACGAAGGGGGCGTCAGCCATGTCGGTCGAGCCTACCCACGGGCTCAGACGCCGCGACCGGATCGCGCACCCCGGCACGCCGTCACGTCGGGGGTCGCGCGCCTCCCGCCCGGTGCTCGGTGCGGCAGCCAGGTTGACTACGGCACCCGACCAGACCCGCTGAGAGCTGCTGCCTTCCGACCCTGACTCGATTCACGAGCGGCCGTTGCGCAGGACCCGGCCACCGCACCCAACACCGGGCTGCGGAAGGATCCAGGTTAGACGACGAGGACGGCGCAGGGCGCCGTGTCCATGACCGCCTTGGGCACCTCGCCCAGCCGCCGGTGGCCGTGGGCCGACCCGGACCCCACGATGACGAGGTCGGCGTGCGACGCGGCGGCGACCCGGGCGATCGCCGGGCCGGGATCGGCCAGGACCGCGTGTGTCTCCACCTCGACGTCGCGGCCCGCCGCCTCGTGGCGCAGCCGGTGCAGGAGCCAGTCGGTGCCGCTCGCACCCGCGTCGGTGTAGCGGAATTCGGACGGCAGGTACGGCGGCGGCTGTTGCTTGTGCGGCAGCGCCGAGACGACATGCAGCGTCCCGCCCGAGGCGTAGATGACGTCGAGGGCGCGCCGGAAGGCCCGCTCTGAGCCCTCGGAGTCGGACGCGCCGACGACGACGTTCCTAAACACGGGCGTAGCGCTCCTCGTCGTCCGGCGCGACCGTCCGCCCTGCCGCAGGGGCGCCCGGCGTCCCGGCGCCCACCCCGGTCGCGGCGGCGGTGCCGGCGCGGGGCGCGACGAGCACGGGCAGCGTGGTGGCCCGGGTCAGCTGGTCGCGCAGACTCGGGGCCAGCCGCCGCGCCGTCAGGCGGCGGTGGTCGATCCCGAGCACGATCACGTCGGCGCCGTGCGACTCGGCCGCGGCGGCGATCTCGGCAGCCAGCCGGCGGTTGCGCGCGCCGAGCGTGGCGCGCCCACCGTGGCGGCCGCGCCGGCCGGCGCCGCCGTCGGAGACCTCGACCGTGCGCACCCCGGCACCCGACGCGCCGGCCCACTCGCGGGCGAGCACGTGCGCAGCGCGGGCCGCCCGCTGCGCCGCACCCGCGCCACCAGCTCCGGTGCAACGCCCGCCGCCCCCGCCGGCATCCGGCAGCACGGTCACCACGAACACACAACCAATGGGCGGCCCGTCGACGCGCACACCAGTCCTCGACCCCACCGTCCGCTGCGAGTTCCTCACCGCCGCCTCCCTTCGATCACGTGAAAGGTTACACAGAGGTGAACTCAGAGCAAACTGAGAGTGAACACTGGGTGAATTGGCACGACCCTCTGACCTGCGGCGTCGCGGCGTCAGCCCTGGTCCCGAGCGTTTTTCGAGCCCGGAGGGGCGGGTCCGTTAGCCTGACCAGGCTGCATTTCGGGAGGAGTGCGAGAGCGGCCGAATCGGCACGACTGGAAATCGTGTGTTGGGCAACCAACCGTGGGTTCAAATCCCACCTCCTCCGCCCAGGGAGAACGCTCAATTCGGCCCTGGTCCGGGCCGATATCTGAACGTGAATGGAACGCGCGGTCCGGAGGCCGACGGGCCCGTCGCCGGGCCCACTCTCCACGCACGGGCGGACGGGCTGGCGGCCCCGGCCGGGCGCGGCGTGCGCGCGTTCGTGCGCCGCCGCGGTGCGATCCCGCTTTCGTGCGCGCTGCTCGTCGCAACGGTCGTGGCGACGTTCGGTCCTTCGGCACGCGTCACCGACGCCGCGGCGCACAGCGCGGCCGACACGGTGAGCGCCGCGACGAACGGCAATGGCGGTTCACTCGAGCAGTCGCTCGACGCCGCGGGCGCTGCCGCGCTCGCCGCGCCCGCCGCCGCACCGCCGGCTCCCGCGCCACCGAGCCTGGCGGTCGCACCGCCGCTCAAGCCGCACGAGGTCTTCGGCTTCGCGCCGTACTGGACGCTCGACCAGAGCGCCGGGTTCGACCTGTCGGGCATCTCGACGCTCGCGTACTTCTCCGTCGACGTGAACCCCGACGGCACGCTCGACCAGTCGGGACCGGGGTGGACGGGTTATGAGAGCCAGGCGCTCGCGAACCTCGTCACCAAGGCGCACGGGGACGGCGACCGCGTCGTGCTCACCGTCACCGACTTCGACCAGCACTCGCTCGATCAGCTCACGTCCTCACCCACCGCCCCCGCCACGCTCGCCGGCGCGGTGCTCGCCGCCGTCGAGGCGAAGAACCTCGATGGGGTCAACCTCGACTTCGAGGGCCAGGGCGCGGCGGACCAGGCCGGCCTGACCAAGCTCGTCGACGCCGTGTCGTGGGCGCTGCACACGGCGAACCCGCACTACCAGGTGACGATGGACACGTACGCGAGCTCGGCGTCGGGGACCAACGGGTGGTTCGACATCCCCGCACT
>DATJTU010000209.1:0-3237 GCA_035503015.1 Acidimicrobiales bacterium
ACCAGCGTAGGCCCGTCGCGCCGGACCAGGCTGCGAGGGATCAGGCGCCGTCGGTGGCCAGCACCGCGTAGAGCAGCGAGTCGCGCCACCCACCGGGCACCCGGTAGTGGTCGCGCAGGCGGCCCTCGTACCGCATGCCCACCTTCTCGAGCACGCGGACGCCGGCCACGTTGTCGGGGTGCACCGTGGCCCAGATGCGGTGCAGCCCGAGCGGGCCGAAGCCGATGTCGAGCAGCTGGCGCGCGATCGACGTCGCGTAGCCCTTGCCCCACTCGGCCTGGCGGATGGCGTAGCCGATGTCGCCGCTGGCGTTGAGCGGGTCGCTGGCGACCACCCGGCCGGTGCCGAGGAAGCGCCCGCCGGCCTCGGCGACGAGGTCGTAGCGCAGGCGCGGCACGGCGCGTGCCGACGCCATCGCGAGGTCGACGTACTCCTGGGCCGTGCGCCTGTCCCCCGGCTCGTCCTGGCCGGCGAGCCAACGGCGCACCTCGGGGATCCAGTACTCCTCGAGGGCATCGAGGTCGGCGGCGGTGGTGTCGCGCAGGGTCATGGTCGGTTCGGCGCTCATCGTGCTCCCTACTTCAGCAGCCGCGAGAGGCGGCGGTCGGCCAGCACCTTGCCGCCGGTCTGGCACGCCGGGCAATACGCCATCTCGTAGGACTCGAACGACACCCGCTGCAGCGTCGTCCCACAGGTGGGGCACGGCTGGCCGAAGCGGTTGTGCACGTTGAAGCGCCCGCCGAGGCTGGACTCGGAGAGGCCGCCCTCGCGGCGCCGCTCCAGCTCGAGCGCCTCGTCGATCACCTCGGTCGCCGCGGCGATCAACGCTTCGCGCTGCTCGGGCGAGAGCGAACGCAGCGACGAGAAGGGCGAGAGCTTCGCCCGCTGCAAGATGTCGTCACCCCACCCCCGCCCGATGCCCGAGACGACGTGCTGGTCGCGCAGGTCGGTCGTCAGGTGGCGGTTCGAGTCGCTGGTGCGGATCAAGGTGGCGAACGCCTCGCTCCCGGGCTCGGGGCCGAGGCCCTCGAGCGGGCCCTCGTCGCCCGGGGCCAGGACCCACCACGAGGCCTTGCGCTGGGTGCCGTACTCGCGGACCAAGATGCCGGTGCCCGCGCCGTCGAGCCCGGCCTCCCCCGCGCCGAAGACGAAGCGGGCGACCGCACCACGGGGCTTCGTCTTCTTCGGCGGCTCCTCCACGTCGAGCCGGCCGGCCTGGGAGAGGTGGAGGACGATGCGGGTCCCGTTGTCGAACTCCCACACGAGGTATTTCGCCCGCCGGCGGACCGAGACCAGCCGGTGGCCCTTGAGCGAGTCCGGCGCGGGGTCGTAGGTCTTGAGGGAGGAGAACCCGAGCAGGTCGGCCCGGCGCAGGGTCTGGCCCGCCAGCAGCGCGTCGAGGCGCTCGGCGAGCGCCTGCATCTCGGGCAATTCGGGCACGACACAATGTATGCATGACCTACACGCACGGGCACCACGAATCCGTGCTGCGCAGCCATACGTGGCGCACGGCCCAGAACTCCAGTGCGTACCTCGTGCCCGAGCTGCGGCCGGGCCAGAGCCTCCTCGACATCGGCTGCGGGCCCGGCACGATCACCGCCGACCTGGCCCTGCTGGTGGCGCCGGGTGAGGTGATCGGCCTCGACGCCGCCCCCGACGTGGTCGCCCAGGCGGCGGGGCACGGTGACGAGCTGGGCTTGCCGAACCTGCGCTTCGAGGTGGGCGACCTCTTCGCCCTCGGCTACCCCGACGCGGCCTTCGACGTGATCCACCTGCACCAGGTGCTCCAGCATCTCGGCGACCCGGTCGCCGCCCTGGTCGAGGCGCGGCGCGTCCTGCGTCCCGACGGCGTGCTCGGTGCACGTGACTCGGACTACGGCGCCTTCACCTGGGCGCCCGCCGACGCTCTGCTCGACCGCTGGCTCGAGCTCTACCTCGCCGTCACGGCGCACAACGGCCACGACGCCCGCATCGGTCCCAAGCTCGTCGGCCTCGCGCACGAGGCCGGGTTCTCCGACGTGACCGCGTCGAGTTCGACGTGGACCTACGCCGATCCCGACGCCCGCGCCTGGTGGGGCTCGCTGTGGGCGGACCGGGTGCGCTACTCACGCTTCGCCGAGCAGGCCGTCGAGTACGACCTGAGCGACGCCGGCGAGCTCGAGGCGATCGCGTCGGCGTTCACGCGCTGGGCCGCCTCGGACGACGGCGTCTTCGTGATCCCCCACGTCGAGATCCTGGCCCGGGGCTGACGCCCGCCCCTGTCATCCCAGTCCCCGGCCCGCGGCGTCGACGCGCCGGCAGGCGGGCCTTCAGTCAGCCCAGAGCTTGTCGGTGTAGGTGTCGGTCCCCGGGATGGTCGGGATGAACGGGAGCGCGGCGACGACCGTGCCCTTGCCGGCCGCTTCGAGACGGCGCCGGTGCTCGGCGATCACCGGCTCCCACGCCACCTCGGGCGGCGTGTGCAAGAACCACAGCAGCACGGTCCGGTTGTCGCGGGCCGACTCGCGCGGCACGTCGCCCGGCGCGTCGACTTCGAGCGCGATCGGCGTGAACGCGGCGACGAGGTCGGCGTCGGTGCCGGGCAGGAGCCCCGGCAGGTGCTCGTTGCGCAGCCAGGCCCACAGCTCCTCGTTCGTGATCGAGTCGTCGCGGTCGATGAAGACGGTGACGAAGCCACGGTAGGGGTGGTCGAGGGCGAGCTCGACCGGCACGCCGTCGGGGTCGCGGCGGTGTTCCCAGGCGAAGTTGTAGAGGAGCGTGTGCACGTGGTCACGCTCTTGGAACATCCGCCCCGCGGCGTGCAGCGCGTTCACCTGGCGCAGCGCCCACTTGTTCCAGACGTCGTGATAGCCGTCGAGTACCCAGTAGGCCGAGATGTACGACCCGCGTCCGGGCTCGCCGGTGATGGCGGAGGGGTCGGGGTCGCGCAGTTCCTTGAGGTCGGCGGTCGCCACGTACCGACGGCCGGCGAAGTTGTACGCACCCACCATGCACCCGGCGTAGAAGTGGTCGCGCTCGTACCAGCGGTTGTAGGCCACCTCGTGGCCGCGGTGGGGCTCGACGAGGGTGAGCAGCATGGAGCCGAGCTTGACCGGTTCGGCCTCCGCGTAGACCTCGATCGGCTTGCTCTTTTTGGGTGCGTCCTCCGGCATGGAGTGGGAACCTAACAGCAGCGCCGCGCCGTCAGACAGTCCCGGTGGCGACGATGGGTGCGCTGGGCGTCACGGCGCCGCCGGC
>DATJTU010000210.1:0-3026 GCA_035503015.1 Acidimicrobiales bacterium
TCCCGCGCCCAAGACCGCGAAGCAGAACGTGAAGGCGCCGATCACCGGCGCGAAGGGACGGGCCCGAGCCGACGCGCTCGCGGCAGCCCTCCCCACCCCCGACAGATCAGCCGCCCTCCTGACGAGGTGGGCCAGCTTCTCCGCCAGCACCATTGCCTAGGGAACGGGCCGGGCACCGACAACCTCACGGTCGGGGAGCCGCCGCAGCGCGACCGTGCGCGGACTTGCAACCCTGGTGGCGGGACCGGGCGGGCGCCCCGCCTTTCCGGCGCCCTAGGCGTCGGCGACCGCCGCCACCAGCTTTTGCAACGTGTCCTTGGCGTCCCCGAAGAGCATGGTGGTCTTGGGGTCGTAGAGCAGGTCGTTGTCGATCCCTGCGAATCCCGGCCGCATCGAGCGCTTCAAGAAGATGATGTTCTCCGCTTCGTCGGCGTTGATGATGGGCATGCCGTAAATGGGGCTGCCCGGCGTCGACTTCGCCGCTGGGTTCACGGTGTCGTTCGCACCGACGACCAACGCGACGTCGGCCGTCGCCATCTCCGGGTTGGCTTCGTCCATCTCCTTCAGCTCGTCGTACGGCACGTTGGCCTCGGCCAGGAGCACGTTCATGTGCCCGGGCATGCGGCCGGCGACCGGGTGGATGGCGAAGAACGTGTCGACCCCACGGGCCGACAGCGCCTCCGCCAGCTCGCGCGCCGTGTGCTGCGCCTGTGCGACCGCCAACCCGTAGCCGGGGATGATGACGACCTTGCGCGCGTAGGCGAGCAGGACCCCGACGTCTTCGGGTGTGCCCGTCCGCACCGGCCGTGCCGCGTCACCCGCCTCGCCGCCGGTCGCAGTGATGACGGATCCGAACGCGCTGAACAAGATGTTGGGCAGAGAGCGCCCCATCGCCGCGCTCATCAGGCGGGTCAACAGGATGCCCGACGCCCCCACCAGCGTGCCGGCCACGATCAGCAGCGCGCTGTCGAGCACGAAGCCCGATGCCGCGACGGCGAGCCCGGTGAACGAGTTCAGCAGGGAGATGAGGACGGGCACGTCCGCACCACCGATGGGCAGGACGAAGATCACCCCGAGCACCAAGGAGAGCGCCAGGATGACCCAGACGTAGGCGATGCTGCCGGTGACGAGCGCCAGCAGGATCATGGCCACGATGACGAGGCCGACGAGCCCGTTGATCACCTGCTGACCCGGGTACGTGATCGGCCGGCCGGTGATCAGCTCCTGGAGCTTGACGAACGCGATCGCGCTCCCCGAGAAGGAGACGGATCCGATGAGCACGCCGAGCAGCACCTCTGCGGTGACGTAGACGGCGGGTTGGAGGCCGAGGGAGTGGAGGTGCAGCAGCTCGACGATGGCGATGAGCGCGGCCGCGCCGCCGCCGACGCCATTGAAGATGGCGACCAGCTGGGGCATCGCGGTCATCTTCACGAAGCGAGCAACCGGGACCGCGATCGCGGCGCCGATTGCCATGGCGATGAGCGCGAGGACGAGGTTGGTGCCCGAGTCGCGCAGCTCGGGCAGCGTGAAGGTCATGCCGATCGCCAGCGCGGCCGCGGCCGCGCCGACCAGATTGCCCTGCCGGGCGTGGCGCGGTGAGCTGAGGCCCTTCAGGGCGAGAATGAACCCGATGATGGCGACGAGATACGCGAGGTCGCGCGCGTCAGCCAGCGTAAAGTTTGCCGCCAGCATCAGCCGGCACCCCCACTGCCCTCGGTTCCCGCCGCGCCGCCGGCACTTGCTCCCGGACCGTCCGCACCGCCCGCGTCCCCGGGAGCAGGGGCCCCGCTATCTGGAGCCGGCCCGGCGTCAGCCGCCGCCGCTGTCTGCTCGCGCGCGCGGTCACCCGGCCGGGACTTGAACATCTCGAGCATGCGGTCGGTCACCACGAAGCCACCCACGACGTTCAGGGTGGCCAGGAACACCGCGAGGAACCCCAAGGTGACTTCTGCCGCGCCGTGCGCCTCCCCCATGATCGTCAACGCACCGACGAGGACGATGCCGTGGATGGCGTTCGATCCCGACATCAATGGGGTGTGCAGGATGCTCGGGACCTTCGAAATGACTTCGATTCCCACGAAGGCCGCCAGCACGAAGACCGTCAGGTACGCGACGATCCCCGTCGAGGTGGTGGGTTCGACGAATGCGATCACGCCGGCGCTCCTTCCGTCGTTTCGTCTGGCCCGGGGCCACCGAGAATGTCCACCGCTGCGGGCGCCATGGCCTTCCCTTCGCGCAGGACGCACATGCCCGACACGATCTCGTCCTCCCAATCCGGGGTGAGCTCGCCTTCTGGCGCCATGAGGCCGAGGACGTTGGCGACGTTTCGCGCGAAGAGGAAGCTGGCGTGCGTCGGCATGCCCGAGGGCGGGTTGGCCATCCCCACGATCTGCACGCCCTTGTGCGCCACGATCTCGCCCGCCTTGGTCAGCTCGCAGTTGCCGCCCTGGTCCGCTGCCATGTCGACCACGACGGCCCCGTCGCCCATCCCGTCGACCATCGCGGCAGTGAGCAGGATGGGCGCTTTGCGCCCGGGCACGGCCGCCGTCGTGATGACGACGTCGGAGCGGCCCACCTCCTCGGCCAGCCCAGCGCGCTGGCGGTCGAGCTCCTCGGGTGTGAGCTCACGCGCGTAGCCGCCGACGCCCTCCGCTGAGACCCCCGTGTCGAGGAACGTCGCGCCAAGGCTCTCTGCCTCCTCCTTGGCGGCAGCGCGGACGTCATAGGCCTTGACGACTGCGCCGAGCCGGCGCGCAGTGGCGATCGACTGCAGCCCGGCGACGCCGACACCCATCACGAGCACCTTCGCCGGGGGCACCGTGCCCGCTGCCGTCATGAACATGGGAAAGAACTTCGCGAGTTGCTCAGCTGCCGCGAGCCCGGCCCGGTAGCCCGAGACGGTCGCCTGCGAGCTGAGCGCGTCCATGCTCTGCGCCCGGCTGATGCGGGGCAGGAGGTCGAAGCTGAACACCGTGGCGCGCTTCGCCGCCAGGGCGCGCAACGCGTCCTCCGACTGCGCCGCGCCG
>DATJTU010000211.1:0-2066 GCA_035503015.1 Acidimicrobiales bacterium
GGGTCACCGCCCGCTTCTGCGCCCCGCGCTACAGGCGGAGCTCACCCGAACCCAGCCGATGGTCGATCTCCTCGGCGACTGCAGCCGGGTCGCGGCCGCCGCTCTGGACGCAGTGGCGGGCCGCGACGCCGTGGCGCTCGAACTGCCCCCACAGGTCGTCGACCACATCGGCGTCGGCGAGCGCGCCGGTGTGCTCCGGTTCCACCGTCCGGTCTTGCACGCGCTGCTGGACGACGTCGATCGGCGCCCGCAGGACGGCGTAGTGGATGATGACCCCGTGCGGCTCGGCGGCGGCCGCGAACAGGTCGAGCATGAAGGGGTACAAGATGCCCTCGGCCACGGTGAAGTAGCCGCCTTCCGCGAAGACGGCGACCGCCTCGGCCGCCGCGTGGAGCACGACGCGGTTCTGGGCGTGCGCCTCCTCGCGCCACGGCTCGACGGCCCCTCTGCGCAACTTGGCGAAGAACCAGTCGAGGTCGAGGCACACCGAGGGATCGTGACGGTCCGCCACGAGCGGCGCAACGGTCGTCTTGCCGGTACCCGGCGAGCCCGTCAGCAGCAGGAGCGGGGCGGCGGGTACGACGTCCTTCGGCACGACTGCATCATCGCGTGCGGGCCGTGCCAGGGCGCCATCCTCGCCGCCCGCCCCTCCGTCGTTGGACCACAGGGACGCGTGCCGGATTCACGCAGCGGGTTTGGGGTCCGCGTTCTTGATGGGAGACTCACCAGATGGCTGGTCTGGAGCTGGTCACCATCGTGGTGGAGAACTACGACCGCGCCATCGAGTTCTTCGTCGAGAAGCTCGGCTTCGAGCTCGTGGAGGACTCTCCGTCGAAGACGAACGACGGACGTCCGAAGCGATGGGTCGTCGTACGTCCGCCCGGCGGCGAGACCGCCATTCTCCTCGCGCAGGCCGACGGAGCGGACCAGCGTGCCGTCGTCGGCAGCCAGGTTGCTGGTCGTGTCGGGTTCTTCCTGCGCGTGGCCGATTTCGACCAGACCTACGATCGAATGCGGTCCGGCGGCGTGGAGTTCGTGACACAACCGCGCATCGAGCCCTACGGCAAGGTCGCCGTGTTTCGCGATATCGCCGGTAATCGCTGGGACCTGTTGGGTCCCGGGTAGGACGAACCACCTCCTCTGCTGCTCGGCGATCGGGGTGGTCGCCGCCGGGGGGTGGCGGTGCCTAGCGGAACTGCGACGTGACGTACGTGACGATGTCCGCCGCACACGCCGCGGGAGTCCTGTGGGAGGAGTCCACCACGTAGTCGTAGCTGACCCCCCGGTGTACCCGCTGGGCCTGATCCCGAGCCATCCCACGGACACGATCACCCCGCTGACGTTCACGGGCCTCCGCCACGTCCGGATCGCACCGCACGCCGATCCAGGCGACGGTGAGGCCGCCGATCGACTGCAGAAGTCGAGCCTGCGAGTCGCCTCCATCGAGCAGGACCTCATCGAGGATCACGCCGACGCCTGCGGTCGCCATCGCCGCAATCCCGTCACGCCATGCGGATTCGGCCCGGCGAAACCGGTCGCTGACCGTGATCGTGCCATCAGCAGCGAACTCGAGCGTTCCACCGGCAGAGGTGTCGCGCCGGCCGAAGGACAAGGCCCGAATCAGGTCGTCGACGCCGAGGACGAGCCAGGTGCCCGACAGCCCTCGCTGAACGTGCTCGGAGATCGAGGTCTTGCCTGAGCTCGATCCGCCGTTCAACACGATGACATCGACGGGCATCAGCGGAGGCTAGCGGCCGACATCAGGCAACCGGGAAGGGACACGCGACCCGCACGCAGCATTCGGCGCCATCGCTCTGACGTCGTGCCGCGTCGGGATCCACATTGAACTGGCGATCCGGCGTGCCTCATGCGCAGGGCTTCTGGAGTCGAACCGAGCTGGTAGGAAGGTGTGGGTGAACTCAGCTCAGAGAGCCGCCGCAGAACGAACGCTCCGAAGCGGCTCGCGGTTCTTCTGGGCATTCGTCGCGTTCACGAGCGGTCTCTTGCTGTTGCTCATTGCGGCGATTCTCGACGGTGGCGACGAGACCTTGATCGCCACGCTCATT
>DATJTU010000212.1:0-6604 GCA_035503015.1 Acidimicrobiales bacterium
TGGGAGTAGCCCCGCTCCTTCTCCTTGCGCCCGAGCTTCACGACGCGCTCCTCGCGCGCGCGCACTCGAGGCCTTGCGTGGGATGGACGTGCATTCGCCAAAATGTCATGGTCCCTCCGGAGTGGACCGCCTCCACCCTGCGAGAATCTCGGCCGATGCCCCTCTGGACATGCGGATTGCCAGGGCTCCTGCCCATCACCCGGTATCGGCCGTCAGCGGCACCACCTGAAGCAATAAGTCAACGGGAGGACATGTCCAGGTTCCGCCCAGGTTTCGGTGCGGTCGTGCGCCCCGGATCGGGCCACACGCTGGGGGTGGACTGCTAGTCCTCCCGCCCGCCGCTCTTGCCCATGTGCCACGCATGGCAGTGGTCGCACTGGTAGACGTTGAGCTCGGCGCCCGACTCGCGCCGGCGTTCGTCGGCGGCAACCTGGGCCTCGCCACGCGAGGAATACGACGTCTTCGGTGCCCCGTCGGCCCGCCAATGGGCGCCCAAGCTGGGCAGACGTGGTGGAGGAGAACCCCGGCGCCCGGTCGAGCGCTTGCGGACCGGTCGCCTGGGCACGGGGCCATTCTGGCGGACCACCCTGGCCCGGCCGTGCGTTCTGGGCCTGAAATCACCGAGGCCCCCGCACCGGGTGGTGCGGGGGCCTCGGGATCAGGCGTGGTGCGTCGCTAGATCGTTACTGGGGCGGCCCCGAAGAGAGCTGCACCGTGGCGGTGTGGGTCTGTCCCGAGCTGTCGGTCCAGGCGACCTGGACCTTGTCGCCGGGGTGGTAGATCCCCATGTCGTTGGTCAGGTCGTTGGCCGAGTTCACGGACTTGCCGCCGATCGAGGTGATGGTGTCGCCCTGGGCGAGACCGGCCTCTTGGGCCGGGCCGTTGGTGACGACGCCGGCGACCGAGGCACCCGAGCTCGACGAGCTCGAGCCGCTGTTACCGCTGTTGCCCGTGTTGCCGGTGCTGCCCGAGTTCCCGAAGAAGCCGCCGCCGCCGAAGCCGCCGCTCCCGCTGCCCGAGCCCAGGCCCGACGAGCTCTGGCCGTCAGGGCTGATCTCGACGCCCAGGAAGGCGGTCTGGCCGATGTGGATCGTCGACGACCCGCTTCCGGCTTCGATCGACTTGGCGATCGACACCGCGGTGTTGATCGGGATGGCGAAGCCCTGGTTCCCCGAGTCCTGGCCGTTGTACTGGAAGGAGTAGCCGGCCGAGGCTGCGGTGTCGACGCCGATCACCTGGCCGGACGTGTTCACGAGCGAGCCGCCCGAGTCACCCGGCTGGATGTCCGCGTTGGTCTGGATGAGCCCGCTCAGCTGCTCGGAGGTGCCGTCGCCCTCGTCGCTCGCGGTGATCGACTGGTTCAGGGCGGTCACGGTGCCGCCGGCCGCGCTCGGCGTCCCGCCGGTCCCGCCGGCGTTCCCGATGCCGACGACCTGCTCGCCGACCGAGACGTTGGACGAGTCGGCCAGGCTCGCGGTCTGGAGGCCCGACGCGTTCTTCAGCTGGAGCACCGCGATGTCCTTGGTGCGGTCGTAGCCCACGACGCTCGCGGTGTAGGTCTTCTGGTTCCCGACGTCGGTGACCGAGATGCTCGTGGCGCCGTCGATCACGTGGTTGTTCGTCAGCACCTCACCGCTCGAGGTCAAGACGATGCCGGTGCCCGCCGCCTGCTCCTGCTGGTAGCCGAGCGTCGTGTTGATGTCGACCAGGCCGGGGTCGACCTTCGACGCGATGGCGCTGACGTCGCTCGGGCCACCCGAGTTCGAGTTCGACGACCCCGAGCCGCCGCTGCCCGAGTTCCCCGACGAGCTGCCGCCGCCGAAGCCGCCGTTGCCGAAGGGGGAGCCGTTGCCGAAGGGGCTGTTACTCGACCCGTTGCCTGAACCGCTGCCCGAGCCCGAGGGGATCCGGGTGCCGTTCGATGCGCCCGAGGCGGAGAGGTTGGAGGTGTTGTTCGAGCTCCACGCCGCGTGGCCGAGCCCGACACCGGCGGCGAGGATCGCCACCGCCGCCGCGCCGGCGAGGATGCCGTTGCGGAACTTGTGGTCGGCGTGACCGCCGGCCGCACCCGGGGCGGGGGGCGCAGGCCACCTCGGCGCGTTGGGGTCGGTCGGGGGCCCGGCGTAGCCGCTGCCGTACGGCGAGCCAGCGCCGTAGGGGAAGCCGGCCCCGTAGGGAGCCCCGGTGCCGTAGGGGCCGCCAGCCGCGCCAGCGGCACCCGCCGCACCCGCCGCAGCCGCACCAGCACCGGCCGCGCCGGCGGTCTCACGGAAGTTGGGGTTGCCCGACAGCGCGCCCATGGCGTAGGTGCCCTGCGGCGGCGTGCTGCCCGTGGGGGCCGCATCGCCGACGGGCCCCTGCTGTGCCGTGACCGGGTCCACGCCCTGGGGCATGTCTGGCGCCATACCCAAAGGCACGCCCTGAGGCACGCCACCCGGCACGCCTTGGGGGGGTGTGTCGGGCTGCTGCGGTGCCGCGAAGTCGGCCGGCGGCGGGGGAGTGTTCGCCGGCAGGGCGATGGCCTCGCCGGTCGGCTCGCCGGCGGCCGCGGGGGTGGGAGCAGTCTCCTCCGCCGGGCCGCCCATGGACTGGCCGGTCGTCTGGTCGTTCTGGTCCTCGGTCATCGGGTCCTCCGTCTGAGCTCCCGTCTGGCCGGGAGTTCTCTGTGAGGACCATTGGACAGGTCGGGTCTGTACGCCAGGTCAGAGAAAGATATGACCGGGATAAATGTTGCCTGAGACGCCTCGACGCCGCGAGAAAGCCGCGTCGCCGTCTCCGAAACAGCCGTCGACTCGTCAACTCGCGGGGTCGCGCCCATGCACACCTCTCCGGAAGGCCCGCCTTCGGGTCTACCCTCTAGTGACAGTCATTGATGCGTTCTCGTGCACAAGGGGGGCCTGTGGACACAGCGATCTTCGACGCAGACAGCCACCTGATGGAAACGCCCGAGTGGCTCGGGCACTTCGCCGACGAGTCGATCCGTGCGCGCCTGAGCCCGCTGGACTTCGACGGCGCGGGGGCGGGCGCCGCCGAGCTCATGGCGAGCCTGCCCAATCTCTGGGAGACCCATCGCACCCAGGAGATCGGGCCCGAGGTGCTGAAGGGCCCGAAGGGCTGGATGGCCCCGGGCGCTCTCGACACCGACGTGCGCTCGCGCGTCCTCGATGCACTCCACATCGAGGCCCAGCTCGTCTTCCCGACCTTCGCGCTGGCGCACTTCTCCCGGAGCAAGGACCCCGACGTGCTCTACGGCGGGACCGAGGCCCTCAACCGCGCCATGGCCGACTTCTGCGGGCCCGACCCGCGCCTGAAGGCCGTGGGGTACCTGCCGCTGAACGACCCCCGACGCGCAGCCGAGATCGTCGAGCACGCTTTGGACTTGGGCATCGCCGCCCTGTGGGTGCCATCCGACGCGCCTGGCGGCTTTTCACCGACCCATGTCGACCTCGAAGGGGTCTGGGCGCGCCTCGCGGAGTCGGGGGTGCCCTTCGTCCTCCACGTCGGCGGCGGGAAGCTGCTGCCCAAGGCCTTCCACAACAACGGGCGGCCGCGGCCCAAAGACTGGCTCGGCGGCGGCGAGAACCTGCGGTCGAAGGACTTCCCCGTGCTGCACCACTCGCCCGAGCGCTTCTTGGCCTGCATGGTGCTCGACGGCGTCTTCGAACGGCACGAGCGCCTGCACGGCGCGGCGATCGAGCTCGGCGCGAGCTGGGTGCCCGGCCTGCTGCGCAACGTCGACCACGCCCAGCGCTCGTTCTCGAAGTTCGAGCCGCAACTTCAGGAGCTGACGCTGCAGCCGTCTGACTACCTGCGCCGGCAGGTCCGCTTCACCCCGTTCCCCTTCGAGGACACGGCGTGGCTGCTCGACCAATGCGGGCCCGAGCTGTTCATGTTCTCGACGGACTACCCGCACCCCGAGGGCGGCAAGCGGCCCTTCGAGGCCTTCGGCGACGCCGTCGCCGCGTTCGACGAGCGGACGCGCGACCGGTTCTTCTGGCGCAACGGCGCAGAGTTGCTCGGCCTGGCCTGAGGCCCGGCCCGAGCGCGATCGGACACCGGACGCCGCGGACCGTGCCCTCGTCGACGCGGCGCGACACCGGCCTGCGGGTCGACCCGGTGGCGGGCGCGCTCGGCGCCACCGTGACCGGCCTCGACCTCAGGCGCGTCGAGGAGCCGGGCCAGCTCGACGGCGTGCGCGCGGCGCTGGCCGACCACCTGGTCGTGTTCCTGCCCGACCAGCACCTCAGCCTCGATGACCTCGAACGCGTCACCGACCTCTTGGGCGGGCGCGACGTCACGCCGTTCGTCGACCCGCTCGAGGACAGGCCGTACGTGATCCGCGTGATCAAGGAGCCGACGGACGTCTTGAACTTCGCCAACGCATGGCACAGCGACCTCAGCTACCTCCCGGCGCCGCCGGCCTACACGCTGCTCCATGCCTGGGAGGTGCCCGACCGCGGCGGTGACACCGTCTGGTCGAACCAGTACCTGGCGTATGAGACCTTGTCGGGCGGGCTCAAGGCCACGCTCGACGGCCTGCGCGCCGTGCACTCGGCCGGCCTCGCCTACGGCACGGGCGGGCTCCTCGACCAGGTGAAGGACCTGACGTCGATGGCGATCGCGCCCTCACCCGAGGCATACGCCGAACACGTCCATCCGGTGGTGACGTTGCACCCGGTGACGAAGCGCCGTGTGCTCTTCGTCAACCCCGTCTATACGACCCGCTTCGAGGGCTGGACGAAGGAGGAGTCACAGACGCTCTTGGCCCATCTGTGGCGCCACAGCATCAACGAGAACTTCACCTGCCGCCTGCGCTGGTCGGTGCACACGCTCGCCATCTGGGACAACCGCTGCACGATGCACAACGCGCTGAACGACTACGCGGGCGTGCGCCGCGAGATGTACCGCACGAGCGTCACGGGCAGCGCGCCCGTCGGCGTCGCCTGACTCAGGTGCCGGCGCCGCCGACGACCGGCTTGACCAGGTGCAGCGAGCCGGCCGAGCCGAAGAACTTCGACCCGCTGCCCGCGCTGGCCGAGTAGTTGAACACTCCGCCGTCGGAGGCGTAGGTCCAGTAGCCGGCGTTGTCGGGCGCCGCTGCGATCCCCACGACGGGCGCGTTCAGGTGCAAGCCCCCGGCCGAGCCGAAGAAGCCGGCCGAGCCGAAGTTGAAGACGCCACCGTCGGAGGCGACCTCGTAGTAGCCCGCGCCGTCGACGGCCGGGGCGAGGCCCACGATGGGCTTGTTGAGGTGCTTGCCGCCCATGGAGCCGTCGAACGCGGCGTCGCCGAAGTTGAAGATGCCGCCGTCGGACGCGACTTCCCAGTAGCCGCGGCCGTCGGGCGTGACCGCGATGCCCACGATCGGCGCGTTGAGGCGCTGCCCGCCCATGGACCCGTAGAAGCCTGCGTCGCCGAAGGTGAACACGCCGCCGTCCGACGCCACCTCGATGTAGCCCTTCCCGTCCGGCGTCGACGCGATGCCGACGACCGGTGCGTTCAGCCGCTTGCCGCCCATGGAGCCGTAGAAGCCGGCGTCACCGAAGTCGAAGACGCCGCCGTCGGCCGCCACCTCCCAGTAGCCCTGGTTCCCCGGCGTATGCGCCACACCCACGACCGGCCAGTTGAGGTGTTTGCCCCCCATGGAGCCGAAGAAGCCGGTGTTGTAGGTGAAGAGCCCGCCGTCGGAGGCAACTAACCAGTAGCCCTGTGCCGCGGCACCCTGGCGGTCCGAGCTCGTCGTGAAGCCGCACGAAGTGTCGCCGACCACGTTCCCCCCGGCCGATCCGAGCGGCAGGCTGACCTGGGTGCCGGTGAGCGCGCAATCCTGCTCGACACCCGCCGAGGTCCGGTTGAAGCCGACCGTGCTGGTGGCCAGCGTGCCGCCGCCGGTCGTGCCGCCGTCGCTCTCGATGGCGAAGCCGGCCCCGTCGTCGGAGACGTTGCCGGCCACGGTGACCGCCTCGAAGTCCACCCGGACGCTGGCGCTGCCGCCCGGCAGGTAGACGCCGCCGCCCTCGTTGCCGGACCCCGACGCCACGTTGTCCACGATGGCGGCGGTCGTGGCCTGCAGGTTCCCGCCGACGAAGACGCCGCCGCCGAGGTTGGAGGTGTTCTTCGAGATCAGCGCGCTCGAGAGCAGCTCGCTCTCGTCCTCCCAGAGCCCACCCCCCTCGCGGTCGGCGTGGTTGCCGCTGACGGTGTCGTTGGACAGGCTCGAGTTCTCGTCGGAAAAGAGCGCCCCGCCCTCGCCGTCGTTCCCGGCCGTCCCGGTCGACGAATTCCCGGTCAGCGTGCTGGCCGTGAGCGTGATGCCCGATCCGTCCTCGTTGACGGCGCCGCCGGCACCGTTCACGGCGCTGTTGTTCTGCAGCGTGCTCGTGGTGATGCTGACCGTGTCGTCGTCGTAGAGCGCACCGCCGCCGCCCCCTGCGGTCGCCGGGTCGTTGCTCGAGTTGCTCGAGAACGTCGAGCCCGTCACGCTCAGCGCGGCGTCGTTGTAGATCGCGCCACCGAGTGCGGCCTCGTTGGCCGTCGTGGTGGCCGCGTTCCCGGTGAAGGTGTCATTGGTCAGCTCGGCCAGGTCGTCGTTGAAGACGGCGCC
>DATJTU010000213.1:0-3852 GCA_035503015.1 Acidimicrobiales bacterium
GGCCCCGCCCGCCCCCTGCTGGCCCGGATGCAGCAGACGACGGCGGCGAGCCCGCAGCACAGCGTCGCCTCGCGGAAACCGCCCTCGCGCACCGACTGCCACACCACGACGAAGGGCCACACCCACACCGCGGCGCCCGCCGCTGCGGCGGTCAGCCTGTCCCGGCCGGCCGCGAGGGCGACGCATGCGACGAGCACCGCGGCGAGTGCCGCCAGGACCGCAGGCGTCCCGTTGAGGGCCGGTTCACCTCCGCCGCCCACCCGGAGGGCCGCGGCCACGAGGTACGGCTCGAGCCCGCCGTAGTGCTGGCCCCAGTAGAAGGCGGAGAAGTGGCCGTTGTCGATCGACTTGGCCATGAGGCCGACGATCGCCTCATCGCCCCAGAGAGGGAGGTGCACGAGCAGCCAGACGCGCAGGAGCACGCCGTAGAGCGCGGCCCCGGCGACCACGACGCCCAGCACGACGGCGCTGACGGGCGCGGCCCAGGGGGCGCTGCGCCGGCCGGCCGCCGCGTGCGCGCCGCGCGGAGCGCTTGCGTCGCTCGCGGCGAGTTCGGGCGGGCGCTCCTCGAGGTCGATGCCGGAACGGGCGTCGACGTCGGCTTCGACACCGGGGTCGACATCGACAGTGCCCTCGGCCAACGAGTCCGGCACGCCCGGTCCGCCGGTCGCTGGGTTCATACGTGCACCAGAGTGGTCAAGAGCGGCTCAGCCCGGCACGGCTGCCGGGGAATGCCGCACGCTACGGCGCCCCGATGAACATGTCGAGGCATCCCTCCAGTCCGACGATCTCGATGTCGTCGCGGCGGCGCGCCTCCCAGGCCTCGCGGCTGAGGCGGAACCGGATGGTGCGCCCCGAGCCGTCGCGTCGCGGGCTGCGGCCCTCGCCGTTCTCCTCGTACCCGATGGCGCGGGACGTCGCGATCGAGGCGACGTTGTCGTCGAAGGCGCCGCTGAGCGCCTCGGTGGCGCCCAGCCCCTCGAAGGCCAGGTGCAAGATCGCCTCGCGCATCTCGCGTCCGAGGCCCTGGCCCTGGTGGGCGCGCCCGAGCCACGATCCCGTGTCGACCGCGCGGACGGCGCGGAAGTGCTCCGCCTCGATGTCTTGCACGCCGACTGGATGCCCGTCGACGAAGACGGCGCCGGTGAAGGTCCACTTGTCGGGCGACCACTCGGCCCGTTGCCGCCACCACCACTGGGCGGACTGGCGGGCGCGCCGGCGCGGCTCGACCTCGGTCCAGGGGATGAAGAACGGCATCATCGAAGGGTCGTGGATGCCGGCGTCGACCAGGCCGACGAGAGCAGCGAATTCGTCCTCGCGCGGCAGGCGCACTTCGAGGCGCGGCGTGCGGACGACCAGGTCGAAGAGGGGCCAGAAGGAGCCCTGTCCCTCCCCCACGGGTGCGGTCAGCCGCCGGGCTGGTAGACGCCGAAGATCCCGCGCAGCACGTCGGAGACCTCCCCGAGCGTCGCCATCTGCTGCAACGCCGCCTTCATCGGCACCAAGAGGTTGCCCTCGCCCTTGGCCGTCTCGGCCACGTCCGCCAGCGCGCGGTCGACGGCCGCCTGGTCGCGCTCGGCCCGCACCGAGCGCGTCCGGTCGATCTGGATCTGCTGCAGCGTGACGTCGATGGGGAAGACCTCGGCGACCTCCTCGTCGGTGTCCGTGAAGCGGTTCACACCGACGACGACCGTCTCACCGTCGTCGACGGCCTTGGCATAGCTGTAGGCCGCCGCCTCGATCTCGTCCTGCATGAACCGCGCCTCGATCGCAGCCACCGCGCCACCGAGTTCGTCGATCCGTTCCAGGTACTCGGTGGCGGCCACCTCGACCTCGTCGGTGAGCGACTCGACGAAGTAGGAACCGGCCAACGGGTCGACGGTGTCCGCGATCCCCGACTCGAAGCCGACGATCTGCTGGGTGCGCAAGGCGATCTTGGCGGCGCGGGTCGTCGGCAGGCCGAGCGCCTCGTCGAAGCCGTTCGTGTGCAGGCTCTGGGTGCCGCCGAGCGCAGCCGCCAGGCTCTGCACCGTCACCCGCACGATGTTGTTCTCAGGCTGCTGGGCGGTGAGCGTCGACCCGCCGGTCTGGGTGTGGAAGCGCAGCATCTTCGAGCGCTCGTCGTTGGCACCGAAGCGCTCGGTCATGATGCGCGCCCACATGCGCCGGGCCGCCCGGTACTTGGCGATCTCCTCGAAGAGGTTGTTGTGCGCGTTCCAGAAGAAGGACAGGCGGGGCGCGAATGCGTCGACGTCCATGCCGGCGGCGATCGCTGCCTCGACGTACGCGATCCCGTTGGCGAGCGTGAACGCGATCTCCTGCACCGCCGTCGAGCCCGCCTCGCGGATGTGGTAGCCCGAGATCGAGATCGTGTTCCAGTTGGGGAGGTCCGCCGCGCAGTAGGCGAAGGTGTCGACGATGAGGCGCATGGAGGGGCGGGGCGGGTAGATGTAGGTCCCCCGCGCGATGTACTCCTTCAAGATGTCGTTCTGGATCGTGCCGCGGATCTTCTCGCCCGGCACCCCCTGCTCTTCCGCCACCAACTGGTAGAGCAGCAACAAGATGGCGCCGGTCGCGTTGATGGTCATCGACGTGGTGACCTTGTCCATCGGCAGGTCGGCCATGAGCAGGCGCATGTCGGCGAGGGAGTCGATGGCCACGCCGACCTTGCCCACCTCGCCTTCGGCGCGGGGGTGGTCCGAGTCGTACCCCATCTGCGTCGGCAGGTCGAAGGCGCACGAGAGCCCCGTCTGCCCGGCCCCGAGCAGGAACTTGAAGCGCTCGTTCGTCGCCTCGGCGGAGCCGAAACCGGCGTACTGGCGCATGGTCCACAGCTTCGAGCGGTACATCTGCGCGTGGACGCCGCGGGTGAAGGGGTAGGTGCCGGGCTCCCCCAGCTGCGCCGAGGGGTCCCATCCGTCGAGGTCGTCGGCGCGGTAGACGGGCTTGATCTCGATGCCCGAGTCCGTGCGCCGCTCGGCGCTGCTCTGAGAGTCCTGCTTCTCCGGTGTCACCCCACCAGGCTACGGAGATTCGAGAGGGGCGGGCGAAACGGCTCCGCCACCGCACCCCGCCAGGCACCGGCCGAACGGGCAGACTGTCGCCCCATGGACGACGCCGACGGCCCCGTGTTCTCCCACTTCGGGATCTGCGTGAGCGACCTCGGGCGCTCGCTGCGCTTCTACTGCGACGCCCTCGGGTTCGAGAAGGCGGAGTCCCACGGGATCGGCACCGAGTTCGCCGCCCTCATGGAGCTCCCCGGCGTCTCGGTCACCTCGCAGTTCATCCGGCGGGGCTCGACGGCGATCGAGCTGCTGGCCTTCCACGAGCCGGCTCCGTTCGGGCCGCGGGAGCGGCGGGCCGTGAACCAGTTCGGCCTCACCCATCTGTCGTTCCGGGTGCGCGACGTCGCCGGGACCGTGGCGCGGATCCTCGAACTCGGGGGTGCCGTCGTCGAGCCGTCGCGGACCCTCATCGACTTCGGCGGGTCACCGCTCGAATTCGTCTACTGCATCGACCCCGACGGCGTGCGCGTGGAGCTGATGGACCTCGGCGGCTGACGGCGGGTCGACCGACGCCGGGGCGACCGGCGCCGGGGCGACCGACGCCGGGGCGACCGGCGCAGTGACGACCGGCGCAGTGGAAGTCCTATGACCCGCCCGGCACGTGGTCGGGCACCGGCCCGAGCGCCTGCTCCTCGGCCAGCCGTTGCGCGTCGAGCTCGGCGTCGATGCGCACCGCCTTGCGCTCCTCCATGTGCATCCATCGCAGGGCGACCGGGATCATGGGCCAGAGCATGAGGGTGTCGCCGACGACCCACATGATGTCGCCGCCGACGTGGAGGTCGGTGAC
>DATJTU010000214.1:0-12085 GCA_035503015.1 Acidimicrobiales bacterium
GCGCAGCTGACCAGGGTCTCCGACGCCCGCTTCGGCGCGGGGGAGTGGTCGGTCGACCGCGTCATGCGCCAGATCCCGAACCACTTCCACGCGCACGGGCGCGACCCGAACTGGTGGTTCCGCCTGCGCGGCCTGCGCTGAACGGGAGGCCGTCGTGATCGAGGTCTCGACGGAGGAGTTCGACCGGCTCGTGGAGCGGGCGCTCGACGACATCCCAGAGCGGTTGCGCGCCGCCATGGAGAACGTCGTCGTCTTCGTCGACGACACGAGCCCGCCCGGCCCGCTGTTCGGCCTCTACCAGGGCGTGCCGCTGACCAGCCGGGGCCAGTACTCGACCGCCCTGCCGGACCGGATCACGATCTTCAAGGCAACGATCTGCATGGCCTGCTCCACGACGGCGGAGGTGCAGCAGCAGGTGCGACGGACGGTGATCCACGAGGTCGGCCACCACTTCGGGATCAGCGACCCGCGCCTGCGCGAGCTCGGGTGGTGAGCCGGCACCCTCGCTGAGGGCGCCGGCCGTGCCGCGGCGTGCCCGAGCACCCGGCCTTTCGGAGACGCGCTACGCGGAGTCCGAGTGGGCGACCCGACGGCGTTGCGGCAGCGCGCGCGGTGCGTCGAGGGGGAGGTCCGCCGAGAAGTCGACAGGGAGGTTGACGGGCCGGTCGAACATGCCCATGGGCCGGAACTCCATCAGGTCGGCACGTACCTCCGCCCCGGCCGGGAGGAAGTCACACATCGCGTCGACAGCGGCGCGCAGCTCCGCCTTCGCGAGGTGCACGCCCAGGCAGTAGTGCGGGCCGAAGCCGAACATGAGGAGGTTCGAGTTGTCGCGCGTGATGTCGAACGCATCGGGATCTTCGAACACAGCGGGGTCGCGGTTCGCGCCTCCGAAGCTCAGCATGAGCATCTGGCCCTTTTTGATCGGCCTGCCCCGCAGTTCGAAGTCCCGCACGGCATAGCGGGGCAGCCCGCCGGGGCCACCCATCCCGTGACGGATGATCTCGAGCACCGTGTCGGGGACAAGGCTGCGGTCGGCCTTCACCTGCGTGAAGACCTGCGGGTACTGGAGCAGGCTGATGATGGCGACGAGCGCGCCGAGTGAGGTCGTCTCGCTGCCTGCGCTCACCAGCCCGGTCACCAGGCTGACGATCTCGTCCTGGGTCATCTGGTCGCCCATGTCGTGGGTTGTCACCAAGTCGCTGATGAGGTCGTCGCGGGGCTCGGCCTGGCGCTCGGCGGCCATCTGCCGGACCCAGGACGAGAGCTCGAGGAGTGCCTGTTCGGCCTGCCGCCGCGTTTCCTCGGGCGTGAACGGCAGCGCGTTGGCGATCACGGCCTGGGCGAGCTGCCGGAAGCGCTGCTCGTCGCCCCCGGCTGCCGGGATGCCGGTGATCCTGCTGATGACGGTGTTGGGGATCGGGTCGGTGAACTCGCCCATCAGGTCCACGACGCCCTCGCGTCCCTGCAGCGGCGCGGCAAAGCGCGCCACGACCTCGGCGATGTGCGTCTCCATGCGCGCGATCGCCTTCGGGGTGAAGGCGGCGGTGACGAGACGGCGGACGCGGCGGTGGTCGTCGCGCTCGAGCGCCAAAAGGTTGTTGTCTTCCAGCCAGCGGGTGTAGGTCCCCTCGGGTGCGGGATCGTAGAACTCCCACGCTCGCCGGTCCGGTGTCGCCCGGTCTGCGTCGGCGAGGAGCTGCTTGACGTCGTCGTGGCGGGTCACGAACCACATCGCCATGTGGTCGACGTAGTGGACCGGGTCGTGGTCACGGAGGCGCGCCACCTCTGCATAAGGGTCGAGCATGAATTCCGGCGTGAACGCCTCGGGGGGCAACGTCGTGTCGGACATGGGGTCCCCTCCTGCTTGTTGACACCCCTATTTACTACTGGGAGACTCCCCGCGCTACGGGGACGGGGGCAATGCGACGAACCTGGGAATGGCTCGGGTTGAACCTGGGCAAGCACGCCGGCGCGGTCGTGTGCATTGCGCTCGGCGTCACGATACTCCTCGGGTTCGGCCTGGGGTCGGTGCGCATCGACACCGGGAACTCGGACTACCTCAACGCCAACGACCCGCTGGCGGTGGGCAACAACGAGTACAGCTCGCTCTTCGGTGGCGACCCGATCGCGGTCGTCTTCACGATGAAACCGGGCAAGACCGTCGACGACCTGCTCACTCCCGCCAATCAGGCCGAGATGACGCACGTCGACACCGAGCTGGCAAAGAACCCCTCGGTCTACGACGTCATCTCGCCGGAGAGCGCGTTTGCCTTCTCGTCCACCCTCCAAGAGGGCAGCGAGCTTCCCGCCCAGATGTTCGTCTCCGCCTACCAGCGTGACCGCAGTCCGCGGTCGCGTGCGATCCGCCAGGCCTACGCGGTCGCCGAGGGCACCGCCCTGGCGGCCATCCCGCCCGATCAGCGGGTGCTGTCCAACCCGCGCTGGATGTCGTTCGTCCTCCACGATCCCGACGGCTCGTTGCGCTCGTCGGTCAAGGCCTTCGTGCCCGACGACCGCCACGTGCTGATGGCGATCTTCTTGAAGCCCAACCTCGGCTTCAACCAGGAGCTGGCAGCGGCGAGGACGATCGAATCGATCACCTCGCACGCGCAGTACCAGGGCGCGACGACCATCACCACGGGCGTCCCCGAAATCGAGAAGGACGTCAACGACTACGTGACCAGCGGCTTGCGCACGCTGGTGACGCTCGCCGCGCTGATCATGGCATTGATCCTCCTCATCGCGTTCCGCGTCCGGTGGCGGCTCCTCCCCTTCGCGGTGCTCGCCGTCGGCATGATCTGGGCCTTCGGCCTCGTCGGCTACATCGGTGTGCCGTTGAGCTTCGCGACGTTGACGGCGATCCCCGTGCTGATGGGGATCGGGATGGACTATTCGATCCAGATGCACGCCCGCATCGAGGAGGAGGTGCGGGTCACGCGCGCCGCCCACCCGATCCAGGCCGCCGCGAGGGGGCTCGGGCCGGCGCTGCTGATCGTCACGTTCGACGCGGTCTTCGCGTTCGCCGCCCTCTGGTTCTCCAAGGTTCCCGCGGTGCGCCAATTCGGGTCACTCATGGTGATCGGCATCGTGGCCGTCTGTCTCTGCAGCCTGCTGCTCACGCTCGCCATCCTCGGCATCCGCGAGTACCGATCGCCCACGCCGGCTGTGGATCGGGGGAGCGGCGCCCTCGGTCGTGCCGCCGTCCGTCTGAGCAGCCTCCCGGCGCGTTGTGCCCTGCCGGTGATGATCCTCGCCGCGCTCGTCTTCGTCTCGGGCCTGGCGCTCGAGGGGCGGCTGGTCATTCAGCCCGATCCCATCAAGTGGCTGGATCCGCACTCGGTCGCGGTCCGCCAGATCGACACGCTCGAGGCGGTCACCGGCTCGGACAACCAGATCGGCGTCATCGTGAAGACCGCCCATCCGTTCAGCACCCAGACGGTCAATTACGTGACGAACCTGACCGAGACCGAGGACCACCGTTACCGCGGGTTGCTCTATCCCGGCGCCGGCCTGGTGTCGAGCGCAGACGCGTTCTTGACCGTGCCCGGAGCCGACGTCGTGCCGCCGACGGCGGCCCAGATGAAGCAGTTCTACGAGCTCGCCCCGGCCCAGCTCCAGCGGGTCATGGTGGGAGACGGCGGGCATGCCCTCAACGTCGTCTTCTTGTCCCGCACGAACGACTTCTCAGCTCTCGAGCCGATCATCGACAACCTGAGGCAAAACGCACCGCCTCCGGCGGGCATCACGGTCGCGCCCGGGGGCATCGGCGTCGTCAGCGTGGGCCTCCTGCAGAACCTGGCCGCGTCGCGGGCGGAGCTCACCTACCTCGCGCTGGCGTTCGTGGCGGCGTTCCTCGCCATCCGCCTGCGCAGCGTTGTCCGCTCGCTGCTGTCGCTCACGCCCGTCCTCATCGCGGTCGGTGGCGTGACACTGGGGGCACTTGCCATGCACGTGACCCTCAGCCCGCTGACTGCGGTGAGCGGGCCCCTCGTGGTCGCCATCTGCACGGAGTTCACGTCGTTGCTGCTGCTTCGATTTGTCGAGGAACGCGGGCGCGGGCGTTCGCCGCGCGAAGCCATGCAGGTGACGGCGGCCCGCACGGGACGGGCGTTCATGGTGTCGGCCCTGACCGCGTTCGCCGGCATCGTCGTCGTGGCGACGTCGAGCATGCCCATGTTGAGGGACTTCGGCATCGTCATGGCGTTGAACGTGGCGGTTGCGCTGCTCAGCGCGCTCGTGGTGTTGCCCCCGGTGCTGGTCTGGGCCGAAGAGGCACACCGTTGGGTCTCCCGGGGTCTGCTCCGGCCCGCCCCGCCGCCGATCGAATTCGAGCGCGCCATGGGCGTGCCCGTCGCACACGCGGTCGGAGACGAACGCCCTCGGCCGGCGGAGAAGCTCGAGCACGTCGGGCGCAGCGTCGAGTCGGAGGCCGACGACAGCCTCCCGGCGCGCTGACGTCGGTTCGCCCGACGCGCGGAGTTCGCCTGGCCCGACCTCTGACGGTCGTCCGCTCGGGAGGGGCCAAAATTCGGCACCGGTAGGGTGTCGCCATGGCCTCCCCTGTCGAGCTCGAGCGCTCTGACGCGCTGCTCGATCCGGCCGCAGACCCCGGTGGGGGAGCGATGGGGCCGCTCGGCGACGGGTCGGTCGAGACGAACTGGTTCGTCCTGCTGCACCGTCGCGTCTCGACGCGCGCCGTGCGCAGCCCGCGCTACCAGTGGTGGGCGCTCGTCGCGCTGTTGGCCGGGCTCCTCTCGCTCAACATCACCTTCACCGTGTTCGTCGTCGCCCTGCCGACGGTCAAGGCGGACTTCCACACCAACTTCTCCGTCCTGGCCTGGGCCTCCACGGGCCCGCTGCTGGCCTTCGGGGTCGCGGCACCGTTCTTCGGGAAGGCGGGCGACCTGTTCGGGCACCGCCGGCTCTACCAGTTCGGCCTGCTCGGCGCCATGGTCAGCGCCGTGCTCACCGCCACCGCCCCCGACGTCGGCATGCTGCTCTTCGCGCGCGCCCTCGACGGCGTCCAGGGCGCCGCCACCGGCACCGCGTCGATGGCGATCATCCTCGAGCTCTTCGACCCCGAGGACCGCGTGAAGGCGCTCGGGTGGTGGTCGCTCGTGGGGGCCGGCGGCCCCGTGCTCGGCGTCACGCTGGGCTCGCCGGTCATCCAGTACTTCGGGTGGCGCACGCTCTTCTGGGGCCAGCTCGTGCTGCTCGTCGCCGCATCGGTCGTGGTGGCGCTGCTGTTGCCGTCGGCCCGGCGGGCGCGCACCGGGGCCGCGGGTGGTGACGAGACGCCTGCCGTTCCGGAAGGGGCGAGCCGGCGACGGTCGAGCGCCTGGGCCGGCATGGACTGGGTGGGGAGCTGGAGCCTGGCCGGGGCGGTCACCGCCGCCATGCTGGTGCTGAGCATCGGCCCGATCGCGGGGTGGACCTCGGTGGGCGTCATCATCTGTGGCGTCGTCGCCGTCGTGTTCGCTGCGGTCTTCGTCTGGCGCGAGTCCACCTTCGCCACGCCGTTGGTGCCGACCACGTACTGGCGTCGCCGCAACTTCATGTTCCCCATGGGCGCGAAGGGCTTCTCGAGCTTCGCCTACTTCGGCGGGTTCTTCTTGTTCCCGCTCCTCATGGAGCAGGTCTACGGCTACAGCGTCACCCA
The DNA here is from genome assembly GCA_035503015.1 of Acidimicrobiales bacterium. Taxonomy (GTDB): domain Bacteria; phylum Actinomycetota; class Acidimicrobiia; order Acidimicrobiales; family RAAP-2; genus Bog-473. The sequence goes on from DATJTU010000214.1 coordinate 5,663, forward strand.
GGTCGGGTTCCTCTCGGTGGCGCGCCCGCTCGTCTTCGCCATCAGCGCCCCCATCGCCGGCTACATGACCGTGCGCACCGGAGAGCGCAACGCGAGCCTGATCGGCACTGGCGCGCTGCTCTTCTCGATGATCCTCTTCGCCACCCTCACCGTGTCGTCCGGATTGGCAATCATCCTGATCGCCCTGGCGCTGTCGGGCCTCGGCATGGGCGTGTCGATGCCGGCGACGTCGGCCACGATGTCCAACGAGGTCGCCGAGTCCGAGTACGGCGTGATGAGCTCGGCGCAGCTGCTGGCCAGTCAGGTTGGTGAGGTGGCCGGGATCCAGGTCGTGCTGACCATCCAGGAGTCCCTCTCGCGCCACGCCGGCGCGAACCACGGCGGGTCGATTCTGCACAGCTTCAGCGTGCCGTTCTGGGTGGGTGCCGGCGCAGCGGCCATCTCGGTCGTGTGCGCGCTGTTCATCCGGCCGATGACCCGGCGCGCCCGGGCCGGCCAGGCGCTGGTCGCTGACGCCACCTGAGCAGCTGGCTGCCCTGGCCACGCATTGGTGAAGAACGTGACGACAGCGTGACGCGTTGGAGAACGAAGGAGGTGCGCTTGACCCGCTCGATACCGATGCTCTAATTGCACCGTGAGCGCAGACCGTGGCTGGTCGAGGCGGCAGGTCCTCCAGGGCGCGCTCGGCGTGGGAGCGGCGGCCATCGGGGCGAACGCACTGGCAACGACCGGCGCGTCGGCGACGACGACAGGCGCCTCGCACCTGCCGCCGCGTGCACAGTGGCGCCGGCCCGGCTCACGCCCGTACCCGCATCTTCCCGAGGGCACCGACACCCTGCCCGAGATCGACCACATCGTCGTCGCGATGCAGGAGAACCACTCGTTCGACAACTACCTCGGGATGCTCGGCCGGGGCGACGGGTTGACCCTCGACCACCACGGCCGACCCATCAACACGAACCCCGACCCGACGGGCGGGTACGTCCGCGCGTTCCACGAGACGGACACGCTGCAGGCGGGACACGTCACTCAGACCTGGAACGCGAGCCACCTGCAGTACGGGAACGGTCGCAATGACGGCTTCATCGGGCCGGAGAGCAGCAGCGACTGGTCGATGGCGTACTACACGGCCGAGGAGATCCCCTTCTACTACTCGCTGGCGAAGACCTTCGCCGTCTGCGACCGCTACTTCTGCTCCGTGCTGGCGCAGACGTACCCCAATCGCAGGTTCCTCCTCGCCGGCACGGCCTTCGGGCTCATCGCCACCGAGGACTCGTCCATCACCGGCATCCCGCCCAACGGGACCATCTTCGACCGCCTCGACGCCCACGGCATCAGCTGGGCGAGCTACGCCACCAACGCGTCGACACTCCTGGTGATCGCGGACATCGTGCAGAAGAACCCTGGCTGCATCAAGACGATCGACCAGTTCCACGCAGACGCCAGGGCGGGCACGCTGCCCGCGGTCTCCTACGTCGATCCCAACATCTTGACGGGTACCGAGGAGAACCCGCAGGACCTCTCACTCGGCGAGCACTTCGTCTCCACCGTGGTGGACTCGTTGCGCAACAGCCCGGCGTGGGAGAAGACCCTGTTCATCTGGACCTACGACGAGCACGGGGGCTACTACGACCACGTGCCGCCGCCGGCGGCGATCCCGCCGGACGACATCCCGCCCACGCTCACCGCAGACGATCAGCCGGGCAGCTACGACCGCTACGGCTTCCGGGTCCCGACGGTGGTGATGTCGGCGTACAGCAAGCCGCATCACGTGTCGCACACCGTCTACGACCACACGTCGGTCCTCAAGACGATCGAGCGCAAGTGGAACCTGCCGGCGATGACGTACCGAGACGCCAACGCCAACGACCTCCTCGATTGCCTCGACCTCAGTCGCCGTTCTTTCGCCCATGCCCCGGCGTTGGCGGCACCCGGGAACCCGACCGGTGTCACCACGGCGACGCCGCCACCTTCGGGCGAGCAGCCGCCCTTCTCTGCCTTCGTCACCAAGCCGGCGCCGACCGTCTGAGCCCGCTGGACGCGCCCGGCGCGCCCGGCGCGTTGTCGAGCTCGTCAGCGTCCGCGCCACTCCGGTGGCCGGCGCTCCGCAGCCGCCCGCATCCCCTCGGCTGCGTCCTCGGTCGACGCGGTCACGAGCCGCATGGTCTCGCCGAACCGGATCGCTTCGAGCGAGGCCAGGTGGCGGGTCCGCATGGCCATCTCCTTCATGGCGCGCTGGGCGAGCGGGGCGCCGGCGAGCAGACGTTGCGCCAGCGCATGTGCCTCGTCGAGGAGCGTGTCGTGCGGCACGACTTTCCACGCAAGCCCCATCTCGAGTGCGCGGTGGGCGCTGATCCGTTCCCCGGTCAGCAACAGCTCCATCGCGTCGGCCCAGTTGACCCGCTGGGGGAGCCGGATCGAGGCCACGATGGCCGGGACGCCGAGGCGTACCTCGGGGAGGCCGAACTCCGCCCGCTCGCTCGCGACGACGAAGTCGCACCATGTGGCGAGCGTCAGCCCGTAGCCCAGGCAGTACCCGTTCACCGCGGCGATGACGGGTTTGAAGATCTCCCACCCGCTCTCGAACGAATTGATGGTCGGCTTCTCCCAGAACGTGCCGGCGAACTCTCCCGCTGATCCGCGACCGTCGCGTAGGTCCCCGCCGGCACAGAACGCACGGCCGGCGCCGGTGACGATCGCCACCCACGCCTCGTCGTCGTCCCGGAAGCGGGTGAAGGCCTCGTTGAGATCACGCCGCATCTCGCCGTTGATCGCGTTCAGCGCGTCGGGACGGTTGTACGTGATGGTGGCAACGTGGCCGTCAAGCTCGAAAGTCGCAGTTGTGCCCACGACGCTCAGTCTGCCCGTTCTCTCAGCGCGTTGGCGACGCCGCCGCGCGACACGGCGGATCCACACCGCGGATCGACACCGCGGGTGCGCAAGGGCAGGACTACCGTTTCTCCGAGCGAACGAGGACGAGATCATGTCGTCTCGATCCCCGTCGGATTGGGGAACGGACAGGTGGAGCAGACCGTTGCGTGGACCGAACTGCCGGGCGGAGCCTCGGTGGCCTACGCGACGGCCGGGGCCGGACCGCCGCTTCTCTTCATCGGTGGCTGGCTGAGCCACCTCGAGCGCAGCTGGTCCCTCCTTCCTGAGCGCTCCTTCCTCGAAGCTCTCGCCTCGGGCCGCACCCTGGTGCGTTACGACCGGCTCGGGTGCGGGTTGTCGGATCGTCCCGACCCCTTCGAATGGTCGCTCGGACTCGAAGCGCAGACGCTCGAGGCGGTGACAGCAGCGGCGGAAACGCCACGCTTCGACCTCTTCGGGAGCTCGCTCGGCGTCCCGATCGCCGTCGACTGGGCCGCACGGCATCCCGGAACGGTCAACCGGTTGATCCTGTACGGGGGCTGGGCCCGTGGCGCGGACCTCGCGACACCCGAGACCCGCGAGCACCTCGTCGGTCTCATCCGGAGCCACTGGGGGCTCGGGTCCGACCTCCTGACCGACATCTTCGCCCCCGAGGCGCCGGCCGAGGCCCGCGCCTCTCTCGCGAAGTATCAACGCCAGGCCTCGTCCGCCGACGTCGCCGCGTCATTGCTCGCGAGCTGTTACGAGGTCGACGTCGTCGACCGGCTTGCGGAGGTGGCGGCACCGACCCTCGTCCTCCACCGCACTGAGGACCGCGCCGCCCCGCTGGCGCAGAGCCGTTTCCTCGCGTCGGACATCACGGGCGCGCGACTGGTCGAACTGGCGGGGCGATCCCACATGCCGTACATCGGTGACGTCGATGCGCTCGTGCGTGAGGTCAGGAGCTTCCTCGGCCTCCCGTCGGGGCGGAAGTCTGCCGTGCCAGGGCTGACGACGCGCCAGGGAGAGGTGGCAGAGCTCGTCAGCCAGGGCCTCACGAACCGGGAGATCGCCGAACGGCTGGGGATCGACGAGCGCTCGGCCGAAGGCCACGTCGAGCGGATCCGGACCCGGCTCGGTGTCCGTTCCCGCGCCCAGATCTCGGCGTGGTGGGTCGCCTCGCGCGCCGAAGAGTGAGGTAGTTCTACGCCTGACATCGATCTCGTGCGCCCGGACAATGGAGGGCATGACGACGGATGTGTATGCGGGGAGGCGACGTGCCCGGACGCTTCTATGACGCGACCTGGGGCCGGGTTTTCGCACGCGTCTACGACGCTGCCTTCGTCCTGGCGGAGCGGCGCGGCCTGAGCGGCGTGCGGCGGGATCTCGTCGGCCGCTCGTCCGGGCGTGTCCTCGAGCTCGGCGCGGGGACCGGACTGAACGTGCGGCACTATCCGGCCACAGTCTCCGAGCTCATCCTCACCGAGCCCGACGCCCACATGGCCGCGAAGCTCCGCACGCGCGCCAGGTCCTCGGCGGCGGACGTCGCCGTGGTGGAGACGCCGGCGGAGCACCTTCCCTTCGACGACGCCAGCTTCGACACGGTCGTGGCGACACTCGTCTTGTGCACCGTGGACGACCCCGACCAGGCGCTGGCCGAAGTGGCGCGGGTCCTGCGCCCCGGCGGCGTGTTCCTCTTCGCCGAGCACGTGCGATCGATGTCGCGGCGAGGGGCGCGCTGGCAGGACAGGTTGAACACGCCCTGGAGCTGGTACGCGTGCGGCTGCCAGTGCAACCGCGACACCGTCACCTCGATGCGCGCCGCCTCCTTCGACGTCGGCGAGGTCCGCTACGACCGTCTCCGCTGGATCAGCCCGGTCGTCCGTCCCTTGGCAGTGGGCACCGCATCACCGCAGTGAGCTGAACGGCGCCGTGGCGTCAACGTGGGTTACGATCCGGCCGTCCACATCCGAGCGGCGACGCGCCATGTCTCCGCATGCCCATTGGCGGGGCGGAGGTAGCGGTGACACGTCGCACGAAGAGCCAACGCTGCAGTCGCTCGTCCCGGCTGTTGCTGGCTGTGTCGATGACATGCCTTGTGTCGCTCTTCGTTGCAGTGCTTCCCGTCGGTGCCCCGGTGGCGTCGGCAGCACCGGCGGCGACCACGCCGTCTCGTCCTGCGTCGGCGATCGCCGCCATCGTCCGCAGCACGATGTCGACCTACAAGCTCCGCGCGGTGATCGTGCGGGTCACCCAGGGCAACCGGGTGCTGGCGACGCAGGCCTTCGGCACCTCGATGGACGGCGTGCCAGCCACGACCTCGATGCACTTTCGGAACGGTGCGGTCGCGTTCGCCTACATCGGCACCTTGCTCATGGAGTACGTGGACGAGCACAAGGTGACGTTGAACGAGACGATCGACCACTGGCTCCCCAGCCTGCCCGAGTCGAACCAGGTCACGCTCAAGATGTTGGCGAACCAGACCTCGGGCTACCCCGACTTCGAAACCGACCCCGGGTGGACCGCCGCGTTCAACGCCGACCCGTTCCACATCTGGACGTATCAAGAGAGGCTGCGCTACGCGTTCGACCGACCGGTCGTCTTCGCGCCGGGCACCAACTGGAGCTACTCGCACACCAACTTCATGATCCTGGGCAAGATCCTCTCGATGATCGGCAAGGCGCCACTCGCCACCTTGCTGAAGCAGAAGGTTCTCATCCCGATGGGCCTGACCCAGACGTCGGCGTCCCGGACGTCGTCGATCCCGAGCCCCGTCCTCCACTCGTTCAGCTCCGAACGCCGGGAGGCGCTGGGCGTCCCTTCGTCCAGCACGTTCTACGAGGAGTCCACGTTCTGGAACGCGCAGTGGGGCACACCCGAGGGAGCGTCGGAGACGACGAACATCTACGACATGGCCAAGACGGCGGTCGCCGTTGGCACGGGCAGGTTGCTGTCGACGACGAGTTATCACGCGATGACCGACCCCAACCTGCTGGGGTTCGGCCAGAAGCAGGCCAACTGCACCCCGTCCTGCTTCACGCAGGTCCCTGCGTACAACTACGGCCTCGGCGTCGTCCGGTCGGGCTCCTGGATCCTTCAGGACCCGTTGCTCGGCGGGTACAGCGCGGCAGAGGCCTACCTGCCTTCGCAGAAGATCGCGATCGCCGTCGTCGCGACCTTCGCTCCGGGCGCATTCGACTGCCAGGGGAACTACGCCAACACGGGCGACCTCTTGTGGCGCCTGATCGCGAAGGACCTCACCCCGCAGAACGCGCCGACGCTGGGCAACGCGACCCCACCGACCGGGTGCTCCTGAGGACTCTGGCCCTCCTTTCCGTGCGCAGCCGTTGACGCTGTCGCACTGACACCGGGACGGCGCGCAGCCCCTCTCCGTCGTCCATTCGCGCAAAGCCAGTTGACACCGCCGGTGCTGCATCGGCCGTGCACAACGCTCACACAACTGGTCGGCGTTGTGTCTCAGGTGTCTTTCGCGACCGTCCGAGAAATTCCACGTAGTCGCTTCCCGCCGACCCGAGAGGGGGATTCTTGGGAGAGCACACGGCGCTGCCCCGG
>DATJTU010000215.1:0-13146 GCA_035503015.1 Acidimicrobiales bacterium
CGGCCGGTCCGAGCCTGCCCAGGTAGGGACCGAATAATCGACATTTACAGGCAGGCAGACGCCGCCCGACGCGACGACGACCTCGGGCGCGCAGACGGCGGCCACCTTCTGCGCGTTGGCGTAGCCGTCGTTCATGCCGAGGCGACGCTCGTCGGGGTACAAGTGGCTCCATCGGGCCCGGGCCGTCGTGTGGCCGATCGCCCCACCGCTCAGCGGGTGATCGCCGCTCGGCGCACCGTTGCGGTCGAGACCCATGAGGACGTCGGTTGTGACGCGCGCCAGGGTCTCGCGGTCACTGACGGTGTCGCCGGGATTCACTCCGGCGGCCGACGCCGCGGCGATCAGCGCCACGGACGAAGCGCCGGTCCCGGAGCTGTGCTGCTCGGGCGATGGCTTGGCTCGTCCAGCGCGCGCCGCCATCCGTGCGGCGTGGCCGCCTGCCGGTCGACCCGAGGACGCCGTCAATCCGCTGCGCTGGTCGTCGATCGCCTGGACCGTCTCGAACGCTTCGCTGAGGAGCGCTACCCGCTGTTCGAGCTCTTCGATGTCCATGGTCATGCCCTTTCGCCGGTGTCGTGTTGACCCGGCGGGGGTAGCTCTGACCCGTCGCCTCGGACCGGACTACGCCGGTGCGGTCTCGTGACCATGATGACGAAGTGCGTGGCGCAACTCAACGGACCGGTGCCGCGCGCGCCGGTACGCTTACGCCTCATCGATGCGGGCGCCGCAATTGGTGCAGTGGCGCGACGGCACCGGGTTCTTGATGCGCTCGATCATGGCCCGGATAACGGCGACGTCGCGCTGCCAGACCCGGAGGCGCTCGGGCGACCAGACCCGGCGACCGAGGACGGGGTCGTCGACCACCTTGACCAGAGCGCGCTCGACCAGGCTGGTCACGATGGCGCGGCCGCGGCGCTCTTCGACGCCCAAGAGCGCCGGGACGTCACAGACGCGCAGACCCTCACGGCGCCACTCGTCGTCGAGCAGCTCGAGGAGGCGGAGCTGCTGGGGTCCGAGGCCGCGACTCATGAGGCCTCGCGTTGGTTGCGCCGGAGCACCAGTCGTGGGCGCTCGCTCATCCCACCCCAGATGCCGTAGCGCTCTCGGATTCCCAGGGCGAACTCCAAGCAGGGCGCTTGGACGCGACAGCGCGCGCAGACCTCTTTGGCGGGAGCGGTGGACTCGCCGCGCTGGGGAAAGAAGATCTTCGTCCCCATGCCTCGACACGCGGCCTCCTTCTGCCATGCCGGCCGGTTCGCGGACATCTCCCCCGCACTCAACGTCGATGCCTCGGCGGTTGGAAGCCCGCATGCCGACGCGCGGTCCAGAAGTTGGTCAGCCGGTCCGTCGGACGCGGTTCTCCTTCTCGCACGACCGGGACGGCTGGCTCACCGCGCGGTTCGTACTGGCGTCCGATGGGGGCCTTGGGAATCATGCCCTCGGGCAAGAGGAATTGCCCGCCGCCATCGGCACGTTCCAAGAGCGCGGTGACGGCGAAGCCAAGGGCTTGGCACAGGTCGTCATGGCGGCCTGGTTCGTGATCCACGCGCACGACCCCCGGCAGCGACGTCTCTCGGAGGCGCACGGTGGCCAGCTCGTCGAGCAAGGCCGGATGGTCGTAGAGGTCGAGGAGCCCGTCTCGGAGCAAGTTGAACAGCGCGGCCGCGGCGGCGCCGTAGCGCCGATCGGAATAGGACCACTCCTCGACGGCGACACCACGTCGCCGGAGCCGCTGGGCCAAGCCGATGCCCTGCCAGGGGTCGATGCGGATGCGGGGCCGCCCATAGGTCTGCCACGTGTCGAAGAGCGTGTCCTCGACATCGGACAGCGTGACCTCGTTGGCCTTGGTGCCCTCGAACACGATCATGCGATCGACGACGACCCGCTTGGCATCGGTCCCTTCGACGTCTTCGCCGTGGACGACGGCGATGGCGGTGCGGTCGTGACGCAGCCCGAGGTCGACACCGATCTTGTAGCGGACACCTGGCTTGTAGTCCTGTGGTCCGTCGAGACGGACGGCGGCGCGCAGCTCCTCCATCGACGTCAGTCGGTTCTCCGGAGCGGTCCAGCGGTTCTCGAAGAGGCGAGAGAAGATCGACGGCAGCCGGTGCCGGCGCTCGAGCTCGACGGCAGCGGCGCTCATCCATGGCGGCGGCCCGATCGGCTCGCTCACCCGCCAGTTCTCGGGGTCGGCGAGCGCCTCTTCGCGCACCTTGGCCGCCCAGCCCGCCGGGTCACCGGCGGTGCCCATGATGATGAGCCTCGACCCGGGAACCTTCGGCAAGGCCGTGACGAGCGCGTCGTAGAGCTCGCGGGCGTTCTCGGTGTCGCGCCATTGCGGGAACTCGTCCAGCACCACGACGGCGGGTGCGAGGCCCCACGCACTCGCCCCATCGGCTGGCAGGACCTCGACAAAGCTCTGTGTCCACTTGCATGTGACCCGCTTCGACGTCATCTCGAAGTTGTCCTCGACGCCGGTGCGAGTCACGAGGCCCCGCATGCGGCGCACGAGGATCCCCGCCTGGTCGGCGTCGGCCGCGGCGGCCACGCATTCGGAGCCTGGACGCAGCGTGAGCAACAAAACGAGCAGGAGCGCGGCGACGTCGCTCGTCTTGGAGTACCCACGAGCCCGACCGAGCCAGTGCCGCCTCGGTCCGCTCTCCGAAAGGATGGCGAGAGCATCGGCGCGCTGGGTCTCGGACGCCACCGCACCCCAGCGGTCGCCGTTGTCGAGCACCAGGGCACCCAGCAAGGCCATCGACTGGTCGAGAAAGTCCTCGGAACCGGTCACGACTCGCCCTCGACGTTCTCGCGGCCCTGCGTCCCGCGCTCGAGCGCCCGGCGCCCCTCGATCATCAGGGCCGCCAACGGCTGAGCAAGAGCGCCGGAGGACCCGCAAGGGTGCTTGCGCACCACCTCGGCCATGTTGCGCAGGATCACGGCGGCCGATGCGGGAGACAGGCCCAACGCCGCTCGGCATCGCGCGGCTCTGGCGCTGAACTTCTCCAACGTGCGAACTGCACTGCGCTCCTCGCCGTGCTCGTCGAGGGGCCCAACGGTGTCCAGGTAGGCCCGAAGGTCCGCCTCGTCGACGCAGGCGCGGGCGAAGGCGAGGCGCTCGGCCTCGAACCCCGCCGTCCAGGGGTGCGAATCGGCCACGGCGGCGGCGAGCTCCTCGACTCTGGCTCGGATCTGCTCGGCGCGGCCCGCCTGGTAGAGGCCATGGGTCCGAGCCGCCGTGTTGCCCTCGCCGAAGGCCTCCCAGCGGTAGCCCCGCGCAGGACCTCCCATCAGGCGGCCTCGCATTCGGGTCTAGCGGCCCCGCTGCGGCCCTGTCTCGCCGTCCGTGGGCATCGCTCGCCCAGGCGGTGAGTAACCCAGCAGGCGGCCCAACCGTTGAGCTGCACTTGACCTTGAGTCAAGGCCACCCTAAAGGGCCTCTGACCTGGGCCTTCGCGTATGATCCGAAACACAGGACTCTGACCAGGGCCGCGAGCGCGCCGCGCTCCGCCGCTGTGGCCCCGCGTTCGCGACTGCTCGCGGCTGCTCGCACGCGCATCGTTTCGCCAGTTCGGCCCGGTCTGCCGTGAAGGCGGGCGCGGCTGTTCGCTTGGGCTCATCGCAACGCCTCACGGGGCCTCTGCCCGAAACTCTCTACCTCTAGTTGAGGGTGAGGGTTGGCAGACCGCATCAGGCGTCGGCTGTAGCGGGCCTGTAGGGCCGCAGACGCCCGGCAGCTCGGGCAGTAGGGCTTGGCATCCTCGCCGATGTGGAATCGGCAGCAGGGGTGCGCTGGACCCTCCTCATCGGCGGTCCAGCATTCCTCGCGGCAGAAGCGACAGAGCTCGGGCACGGCGAGGCGTCGAGAGGCACGGCTTCTCACCGTCTCCACCCCCCGCCTGGTGGCGGCGCGGCGGCGCGGCTGAGACGATGGCGCCTGTGGCGGACCTGGGCGAGACGAAGGCGACGCCCGGTGCTCGAAGGCGTGCGGCAGTCGTCGTGGCCGCCCTGGCGCTGATCGCGGCGATCGGCGTGGGCTTCGCTGTCGGACGAGTGACCGCCCCAGGTACGAGCCAGCCCCACCACGGCGCCCAGGACGGGACGACGGTGCACTTCTTCGAGAACGCAGCGTCGACGACGACCTCGACTACCTCGACGACCAGCACCACGACACTGCTGCCGACTACGACCACTACCGTCCCGCCGACCACGACTACCACCGCCGTCCCGACGGCCGTCGTGCCCGATGCCGTGGCGCTCGACCGGCAGAGTGGTGTTGGCGCCGAGGCCCTCACTCTGCTCAAGCAGGCCGGTTTCAACTACACGTTCTCGTACCAGGAGGTCGGACAGGGAGGTAACTGCGGGGTGTACATGGCGCAGTCGCCGACCGCCGGTTCTCGGGCACCCGTTGGCAGCACCGTCGTCGTCACGGTCGCCCAGTGTTGAGTCGGGTCCGCTCATAGCTCTCCCGAAGCTTTCGACGGCGTTGTGGGCAGGCGGAGCAGCTCGGCTCGATCGACGAGGACGTTCGCAGCGACGGTACGGTCCGTTTGTGTCGCTCGCTCGTCGGCCAGGACGCTGATCGCCGCACGGGCGGAGGCGACCAGCTGGACCCGGCAGTCGGGGCACAGGGCACTCATGGCGTGGCCTCGTGGCTCGACCAGGCGGCGAAGTCGTCGTCGCTCAAGGGTGGCGAGTCCTCGACGTCGAGGGCGTCGGAGATCGGCTCGTGGTCGCTGAAGGGGTGGCCTGCGCTCGGCTGCCCACACACTGCGCACTCCCCCTCTGGACCTACCTTCCCCCCTTGCTGCCTTGCTTCCTTAGAACCCCCCTCTTCTCCCAGGTCGTTATCGACAATTTGCTCTACCTCGTCAGAAACGAGTCCAGAACGCGTCGATATCGAGTGGCTTTCAGACGAGCCTTTGGAAGTGGCCACGATCCGCTCGCGGACGGCCACGAACACTCGACCCTCTTCGTTGCCTTGCCGAAAGGCCTCGCGCTCCTCAAGCAAGCCTTTCTTCACGAGCATGCTCACGGCCTTCGCCACTGTTCGTGGCGACAAGCGTGTGTCGTCAGCAAGGACCGAGAGGGTTCCTACCCACTCGTGTGAGCGGTAACCCGCCTGGATCGCCAGCACGTGGAGCACCCATGCCTGGGGAGCGCTGAGGCCGTGCTCGCGAGCAATCTTGCTCGTGGCGAATGGGTCGACCCGCACGGTGCGGAGCCGGGGCCCGCTCACGACTGCACCTTCGCCCGGTAGCGACGGAAGAAGCCGACAGTCGGGCGACCGCCGGCGAGAAAGATCTCGGCCAACCGCTCGACGCCTTCGGGAGTCAGACGCGCGCGTGCCTGTACGACGCGCTCGCGGCGCAGCTCCATCAGCGCCCGCTCAACCTCAGCGGCGTCGTCGAGGTCCACAAGCCTCACCGCTTCGCCGCCTTACGCGCCCGCCGCGCCTTCGCGGACTTCAAGGCCAAGTCGGTGAAGTACGCCCGGCGCGCGTGCTCAGCGCGACGCGCGCGTTCGGCGGGTGGCAGCTTGCCTTCGGGGTCCACCTGTTTCTCGAAGCGCTCCGCGGCCGCCCTGCGGCCGGGTTCGGTGCGAGCGGTCGGGTCCGACGTGTTGGACCACGAGATCTCGGCGGCCTTGCGCCTCGCCAGGCGCAGCTCCGTTGGCGGTATGGACACAGCGAGACACCTTTCAGAAGGTGCCGGGTGTCCAACGTCCCGACGTGCGCCCTGAGGCCGGGCGGACCGTCTACTTACACTGCTGTTGTTTAGCGTATGCGCGGAGCGCTGTACACGTCAACGCGATTGTCGACGGACCTCTTGCAGCTCGTTCCAGATCTGGTCGGCAAGTGAGGGAGCGCGCGCCACGTTGGTGGGCGACGGCAACTCGAAGAGGACACCGCAGGAGTGCGCTTCGTGCTCGTCATCGGTTGGGGCCGGGGCGCGATGCGGAGCGCGTCCGCTGTGCTCTTGTAGCCAGGTGCGACAGATGGAGGACTCGTGAAAGCGGTTGCACTCGACGTACCAGAACTGCGTGTCCGCCGCCGTGCGGTTGATGAAGTCGATGTGGCGCTGCGGCTTCGGGCGCTGACGCGGTTGGCTCGGGTCTGGCGCTGGGGTGGATAAGACCATCGTGACGAGAACCGGCTCGCCGTTCGCACGGAGCTGCCAGCCCACTGTCTCCTGACACTCGCGGCACACGATTGTCAGCTGGGCGGCACGGTTGCACCGGGCCTTATCGTCGATCACGGCGCGCAGCTCCGGTGAGACGGACGCGCCGAAGGGATCGACGAACTCGATGAAGTCTCTCGCGCTCACACCCGGTCCCCCAGGCTCATCCGCTTGGCGGCGCCGTGGGCCCGCTCCTCTTTCGCAAACTTGGCGTAGATGTCCAACATGCCTCGCGACCGCCAGCCTGCCAGCTCCATCAGGTCGCCTTCGGTGCCGCCTCCCTTCAACCAGACATGTGCGAACGTGTGTCGCATCTGGTGCCAGTGAAGCCGCGGCACGTCGGCGTCGCTGCACATGATGTGCAACGCGTTGGTGACTCCGCTCGTCGACATCCGGCCCTGTCGTCCGACCCACAGCTGCTTGTCGTCGCCCACTCGCTCCGGCGCCTCGCGCTCAAGTAGGCGTAGGTACTTGTCGATCGCCTGACTGGTCTTCGCTCCGAAGTCCACCACGCGCACCCGGTTGCCCTTGCCACGGACGACGAGCTGTTGCTGAGCCAGCTTGACGTCGCCCTGTGTGAGGTTCGTGACCTCGGACAGGCGGCAGCCGGTGTCGAAAAAGATCCGCAACAGCGCGGTATCGCGCCGGTCTCGCAGACTCTTGCCGGATCGGGCCTTGAGGAGGCGCTTGAGCACGTCGTCCTCGACGATCGGCGGCGACTCGCGCTCAAAGCTCGGAGCGCGCATGCCTTGCATCGGTGAGACTTCGAGTTCCTCCTCCTCGACGCAATGGCGGAAGAACTGCTGCAAGCTCTTGTACCTCACGAGCGCCGTCGCCGGCGAGCCGCCCATGTGTTTCCGACCTTGGGAGTCGGTGATCTCGCGCCGGGTCGATTGCTCCGCGATGAAGTCGCGAATGTCGTCCCGGGACACATCGACTGTCAGGTCATGGCCCCGGGCCGCAAGGAATTCGGTGAGGAGCCGCACGGACAGGGAGTAGCTGTAGACCGTGTTCTCGCTCTTGCCCTCGGCGCGCAGCGTGCGTTCGAGGGACTGCCTCATCCGCTCGATGCTGACCCGCCTGACCTGGACTTTCTCTCGTCGTGCCATGGCCAAGTTAAGCACCAGCTCACCGCCATGCACAACGATTTCGGCCGGGCCGTCCACGTTTTCCCTGCTCAGGCCTACTGGTCGGGCTGCCGGGATTTGAACCCGGGACCTCTTGACCCCCAGTCAAGCGCGCTAACCAAGCTGCGCCACAGCCCGTGAAGAGGAGACGATGAACCAGCTCGAGCCGGCGGTTCGCGCTCCAACGACCGCCTGATCGTACTCCAGCGCATTCCGGTGCTCACTCGGGCGAGTGCGCTTGCCGATGTTGTGATGTCGACCCGGCCCGTGCGCATTCTCCCTGGACCCAGGCACGAACTCGCCGAAGATTCCGCTCAAGGACACCGGGTAGGCGTCCGACATACCCAAGGTGGCGACCATCACGCGCGATACCCAGGTTGACCTGCTCCATCGCTTGATCGAAACGCAGCGCCTGCTCAACGCTGGCTCGCTCGAGTCCGACCGAGTCATGGGCGTTGTCATCGAACGCGCCCAGGCGGCGACGCACGCCAGCGGCGGTGCCGTCGGAGTCGTCGAAGGAAGCGTGCTCACGTACAAGGCGATCAGCGGGATGTCCGACGTGGCCCTGGACGCAGAAGAGGACGCAGAGAACAGTCTCTCGGGGCAGAGCCTCCGCATGGGGATGCCGCTGATCTGCCGCGACACCGAGACCGACTCGCGGGTTGACCGCGAGGCATGCCGCCAGGTCGGGGCCCGCTCGTTGGTCGTCGCCCCGATCGTCCACGGCGGCCAGGGCGTCGGCGTGCTGAAGGTGCTTGCCGACGAGCCGGACCACTTCAGCGACACCGACGCCGACGTCCTGGAACTCTTGGCTGGATTCATCGCCACCTCGTTGTCCGCGGGGTCGAGACTCGAGAGCGAAGCGCAGCGCGCGCTCCAGGACCCGCTGACCGGGCTGCCGAACCGGATGATCCTGATGGACCGGCTCCAGCAGGCCGTGTACGACGCACGGCGATACCGGCGCCCGTTCGGCCTCTTCGTCATCGAGCCGATCGGGTTCGACTCGGTCAACAGCGCCCTCGGTCGCGACGCGACGGAGGCCATCATGCGGGCCATCGCAACGGGTCTCGAAGCGGTCGTCCGCTCGGGCGACACGCTGGCCCGCGTCGAGGACGACCAGTTCGTGATCCTGTGCATCAACGCGGAGCGCTCTGTCGTCGAGTGGCGCATTCGCCAGCGCGTCGACGACGTGCTGTCGTCGGTCACCAACGAGATCGGCCTCAGCGGCGTCCAGCTGAGCGCGAGCATCGGTGCCGTCTGGAGCTCGGGCAGCGACGCCAGCGCAGAGGCGTTGCTGACCTCGGCGAGCACCGCCGCCTACCGCGCCAAGCGCCAGCGCGTCCGCCCCGACACGTCGGACTGACCCACAGCAGGCCGCGCAGCGCAACGCACGCTGCCCGCCGCGCCTGGCGTTTCCACCAACCCACCCGCCGCTACGCTCGGCGCCCGTGCCACGGTTCCCCCGCCTTGTCCCGACGCGCTCACGCGCCTCTGTCCTGCTGGCAGCTGCGCTCGGCGCCGTCGCACTCGCCGGGGCGATCGCGCCGGCAACCGCAGCGGCGTCGACCAAGGCGCCCACGGTCGTCCGCGCCGCACTGGCGCCCGGAAAGATCAATCACATCCTGCTGATCGAGTTCGAGAACGAGGGGTACGAGGCCACCTTCGGGCCCGGCTCCCCCGCCACCTACCTGAACGGCACCCTGCGCCCCAAGGGTGAGCTGCTGCAGAACTACTACGCCATCGGGCACAACAGCCTCGACAACTACATCGCTCAGGTCTCGGGGCAGGCGCCGACCGAGGACACACAAGCTGACTGCGCCGACAACGGCTTCGCGTTCGCGAACGTCACCCCCGGCACGCCCGACGCGAACCAGGCGGCCAATCCCGGTCAGGTCGACGGCGAAGGCTGCGTCTACCCGGCCTCCGTCCCGACGATCGCCTCCCAGCTCGACGCCAAGTACCCCCCCAACAAGACCACGCACGTGGCGGCCTGGCGCGCCTACGACCAGGACATGGGGAACACACCGGCGCGCGACGGGGGCGCGCCCGACCCGACCGGGGGCACCGACTGCGGGCACCCCGCCATCGGCGCCACGGACACCGCCGAGGTGGCCACGCCGAGCGACCAGTACACGACACGCCACAACCCCTTCGTCTGGTTCCACTCGATCATCGACAACACGGCGGAGTGCGACGCCAACGTCGTGCCGCTCGGCACGCTCGGACCCAACGGCACGCCGTCGCCGGCGGGGCACCTGGCCAGCGACCTCAAGAGTGAGAAGACGACCCCGCGCTTCGGGTTCATCACGCCCAACCTGTGCGACGACGGGCACGACGGCACCTGCGCCGGCCCCAACAGCACCGGCGGGCACGCCGGCGGCCTGACGGGCGCCGACGAGTTCCTGCGGGCCTGGATGCCCCTCATCTTGAGCTCGCCGGCCTACAAGCACGGCGACATGCTCGTGGTGATCACCTTCGACGAGTCCGACGTCGGCGGTGCCGGCGCCGCGAACGCCTGCTGCAACGAGCAGCCCGGCCCCAACACGCACGCCCCGGGGGACGCCGGCGACTCGTCCGACGGCGAGGCGCCCGGCGGCGGGCAGATCGGCGCGCTGCTGTTGAACCCCAAGTACGTCGTGGCCGGCTCGACCGACACCACCGGCTCGTACAACCACTATTCGGTTTTGCGCAGCTACGAGGATCTGCTCGGCCTCACGAAGGGCGGCGTCGACGGCGAGGGGCATCTCGGCTTCGCGGCGGCCGCGGGGCTGACGCCGTTCGGGACCGACGTGTTCCCGCCCTCGCGCACCCACGCGCACTGACCTCCAGACGCGTCAGTCCAGGCGCCGCAGGGAGGCCTTGTAACGCGCCACGTTGGCGACGTACTCAGCCGCCGACAGCTTGATCATCGCCACGTCCGAACGGCCTTCGAGGATCTTGGCCGGGACCCCGATGGCCAACGCCCCGGGCGGCACGACGACGTGGTTGGGGACCACTGCGTTCGCACCCACCGTGGCGCCGCGGCTCACGACGGCCCAGTGCAACACGACGCAGGACGACCCCGCCAAGGACTCGTCCTCGAGCGTGCAGCCCTCGAGGTGCGCGAGGTGGCCGACGACGCAGCCGTTCCCGACCTGGGTCGGGAACCCGGGGCCGGCGTGGATGACCGTCCCGTCCTGGATGGACGAGCCCGACCCGATGGTGATCGTCCCGTAGTCGCCCCGCAGCACGGCGGAGGGCCACACACTCGACTCGGGGCCGATCGTGACGTCGCCGATCACGACCGCGTCGGGATGGACGAACGCGGCCTCATCGATGCGCGGTGCGACGCCGTCCAGCTCGTAGAGGGGCATGCGCGGGGACGCTACACGTGGGCGGCGATCCAGGTCACACCCTGGTACCCGCGGTACCCGAGGTAGATCACGCTCGCCACCAGCATCGCCTTGAAGTACCACGGGATCGGCGCGCGCTCCTGCTCGGCCAGGATCGTCCCGCAGGTCGGGCACTCCCCCTCCTCGCCGAGGTCCTCGTCTTCCACGAGCGCGTCGCACTCCTCGCACCACGCCATCAGCGGCTCCGGCCCCTCGCCGGCCAGGTCGCTGCCTGCACGATCGTGTTCCTCGGGTGCACCCACCGCGTCACTTCCCGCCGATCCGGACCCGGAGCTTGAGGGGCGTCGGCCCGAAGTCGAATGCCTCGCGCAGGCCGCGCTCGATGTAGCGCAGATAGGTCTGCGGCAGGCGCGCGCTGGCGAACAACGTGAAGGTCGGCGGGTCGATCGCGCCCTGGACGATGTAGCGGATGCGCGCCCGGGGCGCCGGCTGGCGGCTCTGCAGCTCCTGCACAGTGCGGTTGAGCGCACCCGTCGGCACGCGCTGGTGGTACGCGGCGACGGCGTCGCGTAGCGCGGGGAGGATGCGATGGACACCCTTGCCCGAACGGGCAGAGATCTTGAGCACCGGCGCCGAGCCGAGGAAGGCCAGGCGGTCACCGACGCCGGCGAGGACGTCGTCGCGCTCGTCGGTGGGCACGAGGTCCCACTTGTTGAGCGCCACGAGCGCGGGACAGCCCGAGACGCCGATGCGCTCGGCGAGGCGCTGGTCCTGGTGCGAGGCCCCGACCGTCGCGTCGATGACGAGGATCGCCACGTCGGCCCGCTCCAGCGCGCGCAACGCCCGCATGGTGGCGTAGTGCTCGGTGCCCCGGTCGGTCTTGGAGGGGCGGCGGAGACCGGCCGTGTCGATGAAGCACACCGGGCCGTCGACCGTCTCGACGACTGTGTCGATGGCGTCGCGCGTCGTCCCGGGCATGTCGTGCACGATCGAGCGCTCCTCGCCCAACAGCTTGTTGAACAGCGTGGACTTGCCGACGTTGGGGCGACCGATGATGGCGACCCGCGGCGTGCCGGCGGCCGCGGTGTCACCCGCCCCACCCGCGCCGGCGCCGGCATCCTGGTCCGCCTCGCCGTTCGCCGCTATCGCGCCCACACCGCCGGCCTCGCCGGCAGCGGCGACCTCGCCACCGTCGACCGCGCCGCCGACGGCGACCCGAACCGGCAACAGGCCGACGACCTCGTCGAGGAGGTCGCCGGTCCCCCGCCCGTGCAACGCGCTCACCGGGAACGGGTCGCCCAGGCCGAGCGAGACGAACTCCCACGCGGGACCCTCGCGGTTGGCGTCGTCGACCTTGTTGACCGCGAGCCGGACGGGGGGCCCGGCGCGCCGGATGATCCGCGCCGCCGCCAGATCCTCCTCGGTCACGCCGGTGGTGACGTCGACGACCATCACGATCACGTCGGCCTCCGCCAGCGCACGCTCGGCCTGGGCGCTCACCTTGGCTTCGAGGGCGTCGCCCCCGGCGAGCCAGCCGCCCGTGTCCATGACCGAGAAGGGGACGCCGGCCCACTCCGCGTCGAGCACCTTGCGGTCGCGCGTGACCCCCTGCTCCTCTTCGACGACGGCGGCGCGGCTGCCCACGATCCGGTTCACGAGCGAGGACTTGCCGACGTTGGGCCGGCCCGCCACGACGACCATGGGGCTCATGACGCGCAGACGGGGTGGAACGAGGTGCCGTCGAGCGCGCGGCGGAGCGACCCGCCGTCGGTCGGCACGACTTCGACGGGGCGCGGCAGGTCGGCCAGCGTGAGGCCGTCGAGGAACCGGCCCTCGTTGAGGCACGCGTCGGGCAGCAGGCAGCGCTGCTCGCTCCCGACGGCGTGCAGGGCGCGGCCGACGTCCTCGCCGGTGAGCAGCCCCGCCACGCCGATGTTGCCGCCGAAGAAGTCGTTGGGCACCGGGTGGAGCGCGACGTCCTCGCGATGGTGCGCGTCCACCAGGGGCGCAAGCACCCGGGCGCCATAGGCGCCGGTCAGGATCGTCACCGGCCGCTCGTCCCTCGAAGCCACCGCGGGCGCCAGGGCCAGCCGCGGGGCCCGGTAGCCCTCGGCCGGCGCCGCGTCGACCGACGCGAAGAAGCCGTGGCGCACCCCGCCCGGGCCGCTGGACTCGGGCTGGGCGAAGGACTCCGCGAAGGCGCGCGCCATCCCGATCCCGTTCTCGTGCTGGGGGTAGCCGTCGTAGTGGCGGGCGGGGGGCAGCGGCCGCCCGGCGAGGAGGTAGTACTCGTCCGCCGCGAACACCATGCGGTGCCCGAGGGCGCGCCGGAACACGTCCTGCCACTCCTCGATCGTGTCGAGCACCCGGGCCGCTTCGTCTCGGGTGTGGGCGCGCATCTCAGGCTCGTTCGAGTAGCGGCTGAGGCCGAGCGGGACCGCGCCCACGCTGGCGAGCGCCGGGAACCGGTCCAAGATGCCGGCGAGCGTGTCCTCGAGGGCCGCCCCG
>DATJTU010000216.1:0-8339 GCA_035503015.1 Acidimicrobiales bacterium
CAGGCACTGCACGCGGCGTGTCAGACGGTGCCGACGGGCTTCGAGGTGCACTCACTGCACGGCTACTTCCTTCGACCGACCAGCCCTGGTTCACGGTCGATCCACACGGTGGAGCGGCTGCGCGACGGCAGGTCGTTCTCCCTGCGCGAGGTCACCAGCGCCGTCGAAGGCAAGGAGGTCTTCCGGCTGACCTCGTCCTTCCACGCGCCAGAGGACGGCGACGAGTACCAGTTGCCGATCGCGCCGGGCGTGGACGCACCCCACGACATCGACGGCGTCGAGGCGCCGTTCCCTTACGACATCCGCGAACTCGGCTCGACGCAGCAACGCGAAGACGGGACTTATCTCTCGACGAGGCGATGCTGGTTCCGCACCCGGGAGCCGCTGGGTGACGACCCGGCTCTGCACGCCTGCGCGCTCGCCTATTTCTCGGACATGACCGGCGCCGCCTTCCGGCCGTTGACCATGGGGCAATGGGGAACGCACACCGACGCCAGCCTCGACCACGCCGTCTGGTTCCACCGTCCCTGGCGCGCCGACGCTTGGAGCCTCTTCAACATTGAGGCATTGGTCAACGCCGGCGGCCGCGCCACGATCCGCGCCACGATGCACGGCGAGGACGGCACGCTGCACCTGAGCATGGCGCAGGAGCTGCTCATCCGAGAGCTTGAAGAACCCATGGTCTTCGAGACACCGGCGTGGCTCGAGAAAGCATCGAAGACAGGAGGCGACAATGGGTCTGCTTGAGGGTCACCGGGCCTTGGTGACCGGCGGTGGTTCGGGCATCGGGCGCGCGACTTGTCGCCGCATGGCGGAGGAGGGTGCACAGGTCGCGGTCGTCGACGTCGACGAATCCTCGGCCAAGGCCGTCGCCGCCGAGATCGGCGGGGTGGCGCACGGCGCCGACGTGGGAGACATTGACGCCTTTCGCACCACGGTCGACACCGCCGCTAAGGAGCTCGGCGGGTTGTCGATCATCTACAACAACGCGGGGACGTCCGCCTTCAATCGTCTCCACGAGCTCGATCCGTCCGAGTGGGACCGGGTCCTGCGGGTCAACCTGACGGGCGTGTGGGCGGGCATCCGCGCTGCCGTGCCGCACCTGTTGGCCAACGGTGGCGGTTCGATCGTGTCCACTGCCTCGATCAGCGGGACCCGTCCCGCCGCGGGCGAGGGTCCCTACTCGGCGAGCAAAGCGGCGGTCGCCGCCCTCACGGCTTCGGCGGCGCTCGAGTACGGGCCGGCCATACGGGTCAATTCGGTGTCGCCCGGCATGATCCGCACAACCATGACGGCGCCATGGTTCGAATACATGCCGGACCAGGAAGAGCGCTTCGTCAAGGGCACGCCCGTAGGCCGGGTGGGTGAGCCCGAGGACATCGCCGACGTGGTCGTCTTCTTGTGCTCGAACCTGGCGCGGTTCATCACCGGGCAGAACATCGTCGTGGACGGGGGGCTGACGCTGCACGGCTCGGGGGTCGACACCATCTTCGACCGGGTGTTCCCCAACGGCTGACCCCGAGCTCGGCGCCCGGCATCGAGCTCAGCGAGCGATCTCGACGAGGAGCACCCACGCGCCGAACACCGCGCCGCCAATCCCGAGGAGCGCGCAGGGGACGAGCCAATAGATCCCTCCGCCCCACTGGGCCACCAAGGAGATGCCGGCGAACAGGCCGGGGATCGTGCAGATCGACGTCGTCACCGTCCGGCCGACGAACCACACGAGTGGGTCGTCGCTGCGGGTCCGGAGATGGATGAGCTGGCTGCGAAAGGTGGCGACCATGAAAGGGATCACGACGACGAGGATCTCCACGCCCAGGAGACGGGAGCTCTGGGGGACGAGCACGAGCGCTGCGCTGTAGAGGACGAAGATCAAGATGCCGAGGCTCTCCGCCGCCCGCCGAGGCAAGAAGGACTGACCCTGCAGGATGCGGTCGAGATTGAGGGACACGGCGACGAAGAGGAGTCCGGTCAGCGCCGCGGTAGCGCCGACGATGGCACCGAAGAAGTACTCCCAGCCGGCGGTGCTGAACTGGTGCACTCGCCGTGCTGACCGCGCTCAGGCGTTCGGGTCGAACAGGGCCCGGTAGAGCATGGTGGTCAGCGTGTCGAGCGCCGAGTCGTCGACGGATTGGCCCACGAACTCCCGCAGGTAGTGGAAGCGGTCGAGCATCGCCAGCGCGGCGAGGGCCGCCGTCGCCGGGTCGAGATCGTGGCCGGTGGAGTCCGGGCCGATGCGCACCGTGAGCGCGTACGAAACTCTCGAGAAGGTGTGCCGGATCGTGCGGCCGAGATCGCGGTCGACGGTCGCCAGCTCCGCCCAGACGCGGAAGAGCGGCGCATAACGGGTCCACAGATCGGAGTAGGCCTGGACCCACCCCCGGACGTCCTCCCACCGCGGCGTGCCGCCGGGGCTCGGCAGGGTGCTGAAGGAGTCGTAGACATGTTGGGAGTCGGAGGCGGCCTCGGCGACGAGCGCCCGCAGCAGGTCCTCCTTGTTGGAGAAGTACAGGTAGAAGGTGCCGTGCGAGGTCTTGGCGATCTCGACGATGTCGTTCACCCGGGTGGCGTGATAGCCCCGCTTGTCGAAGGCAACCATCGCGGCGTCGAGGATCTTGCGCATCGTGCGCTTGCCCTGGCTCCGGAGGACGCGCTTGCTGGCGGGCTCGCCGATGGCGTCTGCGTCGATCTCGTTTCCGTCACGACCGCCGCCGCGTCCCGGCTTGCGCGGCCCGTCGGACGACCCGCTGGTGACCCTCGTCGGCCTCTTCGCTGTGGCCGTCCGCTTGGCCGCCACCCCAGAAGCGGGGTTCTTGGTGGCGGACGCCGGGTCACGTTGGACTCTCGGCGGTCCCATGGCTGGTGGATGGTAGTGCCGGGTGTGATCGAAATGACTAACCTGACACGGTGGTCAGGTTTGGGTGGGGCCAAAAATGACATGTGAGCTGGGTATTCGCGTCCAGACAGCTCGGGTGAAGCCGGTTCGGTGACGTCTGCGGCTTCTTCACCGGCGGGTCCTGTCGCGGCGGCGTTGGACGACGCCGTCGCGCAGGCCGTGATGCCGGGCGACACCGTCCTGGTGATGATGGGACACAGCCGCTGGACGGCCGCTGCCCGTGAGCTGGCCCGCCAATTCTGGGGGAGCGACCCGGGTTTCACCTTGGTCATGACCAGCCTCGGAGCGTTGAGCGCGCCCTTTTTCCGCGGCGGGTTGGTCCGCAAGGTGATCACCGCCTATTCGGGCAACAGCTTCCCGACCTACACCCCGAACCCGGTCTTCCGGGAGGGGTACGAGTCGGGCGATATCGAGGTGGAGCACTGGTCGATCCTGACCTTGTCCCAGCGACTCGAAGCGGCCGCGCGGGGGCTGCCCGCCGCGATCACAGGGTCGCTGGTTGACTCGTCCATGGCCGAGAACGACGCGTTCGCGGTCGTGGACTCGCCGTTCGGGCCGCTCGGGGTGCTCGAGCCACTGGTTCCCGATGTGGCCCTCCTCCACGCGGCTGCGGCGGACCCGGCCGGGAACCTGGTCATGTCCGAGCCGTTGCTCGACGGCGTCTGGGGGGCGTGGGCGGCTCGCCGTGGCGTCGTGGCGACCGTCGATCGCATCGTCGACGATGTCGAAGGACTCGGTCACCGCGTGCGCGTCCCGGGCCACCGCGTGCTCTCCGTCGTCGAGGCGCCCTACGGCGCGCATCCTGGTGGCCTGTACGCGCCCGGGCTCCCTGTCCGCAGTTACGGCGAGGACATCGCGCACTGGAGTGCCGCAGCGGACGCGGCTGCGCAGGGGACGCTGGACGAGTACATCGACGAATGGGTCTTGGGCCCGAAGACGCACGACGACTACCTCGCGCGCGTCGGCGTGGAGCAGCTGCAGTGGCTCGAGGGCCGCTCGGACCCCATGTCGTGGAAAGCCGACGCGGACGCCAACCCCGTGGTGGAGGACCCGGCCGTCACGCGCTGGGAGCAGGCGGCCTCCTTGGGGGCGCGTGAAGTCGAGCAGGTCGTGGCCGCGGTCGACGCCGACGCGGTGTTGGCAGGCGCCGGGGTCGCCAACCTGGCCGCCTGGGTCGCGGTGGGCCGGGCAAGGGCCGCCGGACGACGCGTCCTGCTCACCGCCGAGCTCGGGTTGTGGGGGTACCAGCCCACGCCGGCCGATCCGTACATCTTCAACCAGCGGGTCTTCCCCGCGACGCCGTATCTCTCGGACGCATCAGCGGTGCTCGGCATGGTGATCGGCGGTCCGGGGACCACGACGGTGGGCTGCCTGGGCGCCGCCGAAGTGGACCGGGACGGGAATCTCAACTCCACCGAGCTGGCCGGGCAGCGCTTCCTCGTGGGCTCGGGAGGGGCGAACGACGTCGCCAGCAGGGCGACCGCGTGCGTCGTCGTCACGCTCGCCCGTCCCGAGCGCCTGCCCGAGACGGTGGCCTACGTGACCTCGCCCGGGCGGCGCGTCGTGAGCGTGGTCACGGACAAGGGCGTCCTGCGGCGCCTAGACGGAACGTTGCGAGTGGCGGCAGTGCCGGCAGGCGACGGCTCGTTGGAGGACCGGGTGCGCGCGTTCGCGGCGTCCTGTGGCTACGAGCCTGATGTCGCTCGTGAGGTCGAGGACCTGCCCGCCGTGCGCAGTGACGAAGTCAGGGCATTGCGCGAGTTCGACCGCCAGCGGTTGTTTTTGAACTGATCGGTACGAGACGGGCGATCCCAATCTCCACCAAATCAAGCAGGTGAACGAAAAGGCAATCGAGGACGTGCTACATGCAAGAGGTGAAGCAATGGGCGTGAAGCCCTTTCGCTACAGTGACCGGCATCCCGGGGGGATGCATCAGAAAGGATGAATGGGGACGGCATGCGAGTAAAGCAAGCATTCAGAGCGCTCTTGGCGACGTTGGCGCTCTCGGGGATCGCAGTCGCAGGTGCCACCGTCTTGGCTCCTGCAAGCGGAGCCGGGGCCGCGTCGTCTGGGGGGAGTGCGCCAGGTGTCACCGCGAATTCGATCACGGTCGGGACGATCTCGACCCAGACGGGGACGCTGGCGTCGAACTTCTCGTCGCTGGTTTACGGCGAAAAGGCGTACTTCAGCTATATCAATGCGCAAGGAGGCGTCAACGGCCGCAAGATCGACTACAAGTACACGCTCGACGACGGTGGCAACCCGACGACGTTCAACCAGCTGGCTAACACCCTGATCAACCAGGACCACGTGTTCGCCGTGACCGGCGTCGCCACCGCGTTCTTCTCGCCGAGTCTCTTCGTCGAGTCAGGCATCCCGACGTACGGCTACAACGTCACGGGTAATTGGGCCAACGCACCCAACCTCTTCGCGGCGGGTGGATCCGTCGAGTACTACCCCGCTGGCGCGCCAGAGGACGCCTACGTGGCGCGGGAGACCCAAAAGAAGCCCTCCATCGCTTTTCTTGCTTACAACGTCGCCGCGTCTGCCGATGCCTGCCAATCGGAGGAGAACGCGATGAAAGGCGCCGGCTACAACATCAGTTACTCCGACCTGAAGGTGGCGTACCCGGGTTCGACTGTTGCTACTGATGTCCAGCGCATGAAGCAGGCCGGCTCCAACATGGTCATCAGTTGCATGGATGTGCAAGGCAACGTGAGCATGGCCAGGGCGATCCAGCAGTACGGGCTGAAAATGACCCAGCTGTGGTTCAGCGGGAACGACCAGTCCACTCTCAACACGAACGAGACTCTCATGCAGAACGTTTACTTCGGCATCGCGCATGTCCCGTTCACAGCGCCGCAGTCCCTGTATCCGGGCCTCAAGCTGTACGTGACGGAGATGAAGAAGTACGAGCCCGCATATGTCTACGACGAGATCGCGATCCAAGGTTGGGAGTCGGCGGCCTTGTTCGTGCAGGGCGTGAAGCTGGCGGGCAAGAACCTCACGCAGCAAGCCGTGATCGCCGCCGACAACTCACTGACATCGTTCACAGCGGGTGGGCTGACTTCGCCGACCAACTGGAAGGATGCCGGCCACTCGGGGCATGCGCCGCCGTACTGCGCGGCCTATATCAAGGTGGTGCAGGACAAATACGTCCCCGCCCTCAACAAGGGAGAGAACGTCTTCAACTGCTTTCAGTCGATCAGCCCGAAGAAGAACCCCGTCTTCCCTCTCCCGGCGGGCACGCCCGCACCCGCCTGAGCGCGGCGGGCGAGGGAGGCCAGGGCGTAGGTGACTGGGGTAGCCGGGTAGCGAAATGGAGCAATTTCTCGGTTTCGCGCTTCCTGGCGTTCCCTATGGGTGCACCTACGCCCTGGTCGCGGTCTGCCTGGTCCTGACGTACCAGGCGACCGGCGTATTCAACTTCGCGTTCGGAGCGCAGGCCTTCGCCTCTGCGTTCATCTTCACCTATCTGACTGAGTTTCACGGGTGGTCAGGCTTCGAGGCCTTCTTGGTAACCGTCGTCGCCCTCGGTCCGATCATGGGCTGGGCCTTCGACCGGTTGATCTTCCGACATATCAGCAATTCGGATTCGACCACCAAGATGGTCTGCAGCCTCGCGCTGCTGGTCGGGATCCCGAGCTTGCTGCCGGTGATCTTCGGGGCCCAGAACCTCGACGCGACGGTGACGATCCTTCCCTTCTTCAATCCGAACGTCGTCTACTTCACGATCGCGGGCACGCCGATCAACGGGATCTACCTCTCGACGATCTCGGTCACGGTGGTGGTCCTCGTCCTGTTGACCATCCTCTTGCGCTACACCAGCCTGGGCCTGCAGATGCGCGCCGCGGTGGAGAGCCGCCGCCTCGTGCAGCTCGACGGCGTCAACGGGAACGGCGTCGTCGCGGTGGCTTGGATCGTCTCGAGCTTCATGGCCAGCCTCGCAGGCGTGCTCTTTGCGCCGGTGTTCGGCGCGTTCACCTCAGAGGACTACGTCACGCTGACCGTCACGGCGATCGCCGCCGCGGCCTGGGCGCTGCTGCGGTCGTTGCCGATCGCCGCCGTCGTGGCGGTCTTCATCGGCGTCCTCACCACGGTGTTGCAGGGCTACATCTCGCCGTCCAGCTTCTTCTACGCCGCCATCATCCCGTCGCTGCCGTTCATCTTCTTGGTGGGCGCGCTGCTGTTGCTGCCCAAGTTGCGTGAGCTGGACGCCAACCGCGACCCGCTGGCGACGATCGACCCGCCCCCACCGCCCATCGCGGCGACGACGCGTGCGCCGAGCATGGACCGGATCATCCGGGTCGGATGGTGGGTGATCTTCGCAGGCTTCTGTGTCTCGATGTTGACGTGGATCCCCGACGCCTGGACGACCGTGTTCAACAACGGGTTAACGCTGTCCATCGTGCTCCTGTCCATCACCCTGATCACGGGCATGGCCGGCCAGCTCTCGCTCTGCCAGGCCACGCTGGCCGGGGTGGGGGCGTTCACGGCGGCGCAGCTGGCCAACCATCTCGGCTTGAACCTGCTCGTCGGCGGCATCCTCGGCGCATTGCTGGCGGCGGCGACGGCCGTGCTGCTTGCGCTCTTGTCGCTGCGGCTGCGGGGCCTCGGCCTGGCGCTCATGACACTGGCCTTCGCGCTCTTCATGGACGCCACGTTCTTCAACGCCGTCTCGATCACCGGTGGGCCCGAAGGTGTCAGCATCCAGTCCAAGTGGCTCGGCACCAAGGAGTTCTTCAACTTCAACGGCCACGCTATGTTCCTCTTGTCGCTCGGGGTCCTGATCGTCGCGGTGATCGTCGTGCTCCTCGTGCGAAGGGGCACCGTCGGCCGCAACCTGGCGGCGATGCGCGGCAGTGAGACCGCGACGGCGGGGCTCGGCGTCAACCCGTCGTGGCAACGCATCGTCGTCTTCGCACTGTCCGGTGCTGTCGCCGGGATCGGCGGCCTTCTGCACAGCCTCGAGCAGCAAGTGGTCAGCCCGACCGACTGGAACGCGGACTTCTCACTCGTCCTCGTCGTCCTTGTCGTGACGACGAGTGTGACGACGGTCGAGGGTGCGATCCAGGCGGGCATCGGGTTCTTCGTCACGGAGCAGATCTTGACCACGGTGCTGCCGGCGCGGATTGGCGCCTCGAGCCTCACCGTTGTGCTGTTCGCTTTTGGCGCGCTCACGTACGCGCAGCACCCCGAGGGCGTCCTCGAATACCAGAAACGCCGGTCGACCCAGCGTTTCGAACGACTATTCTTCGCCAGAGAAGCGGAGGCGGAGGAGCTGAAGGCGCGGGCCATCTCCGCTTCGGGTGCCAATGGCTGACGCGACCCCACTTCTCAAGCTGCACAACGTGTGCAAGTCCTTCGGCGGGATCCAGGCCGTGTCGAGCATCACGTTCGACGTCTTCGCGGGCGAGAGCGTCGGCCTGGTCGGCCCCAACGG
>DATJTU010000217.1:0-2778 GCA_035503015.1 Acidimicrobiales bacterium
GGCGATGGCCGGCCGCTCGCGCCCCGGTTTCGCCCTGCGCACGCTGCTCGGCGACGAGGCCGCCCGCGCCGTCGCAGCCGATGCGATGATCGCGATCGGGGCCGGCGACAGCTCGACGCCGGTCGTGTTGTCGGTGCCCTCCCCGGCTCGCTGGCTGGTGATCGCCGACGACGAGGCGGGGACGGCGCACGACGGTTCCCCCGCGCCGCCCCACGTCGACGCGGCAGCGATGTACGTCGCGGACTTCCTGCGGATCTTCGCCTCGTCACGCGTGGACGGCCTGCTGCTCGACGACGGGTCCACAGGCGAGGACGCCCTCGCGCCCGTTGAGGACTACCGCCCCGTGCTCAACGTCGCCGCGCACTACGAGTGGCCCGTCTGGATCCGGACCGACAACGCGCCGTGCTGGCCTCAGGGCGAGGTCGAGGGCGTCGCCGGATGGCTTGGCGACCGGGCGCCCCTCCAAGCGGTGGGCCCGTGGGGGGTCGTGCTGGTGGCGGATCCGGCACGCACAGCCGAGCCCGTCCCCGTGACGGGCGGCGGTGCCGTGCTGGCGATCGTCCCGGCGGCCGCAGACCCCGACGCGGTGATGCGCTGGGTGCGCGAGCTCCCCTGAGCTGCCACGCATGGAACGAGCAAGCTGATGGGACCGGTCGCAGCGAGCGAGGCGCCGGCGGGACCGCCCGTCGACGAGGAGTCGCTCGCCGGGCGAGTGGCGTTGGTCACCGGCGGCACACGCGGCATCGGCGCCGCGATCTCGCTGAGTCTGGCCCGTAGAGGCGCGACGGTGGCAGCCGGGTTCTCGGCGAACCGCGCGGCGGCCGAGGCATTCCGGCAGGCGCTGGTCCAGGCGGGTGCCCGCGCCAGCGTTCATCAGGGCAACGTCGGCGATCCTGAGCACTGCCTGCGGGTCGTGGAGGACGTGATCGGGCTCCACGGTCGTCTCGACATCCTCGTCAACAACGCAGGCGTCACCGTCGATCGGCCGGTATGGACGATGACGGTGGACGACTGGCACAAGGTCCTGCGGGTCAACCTGTCGGGCGCGTTCTATATGTCGCAGCCGGCGTTGGCGCACATGGTCAAGCGTGGCTCTGGCCGGATCATCAACATCTCCTCCGTCGTCGGGGAGACTGGCAACGTCGGCCAGGCCAACTACGCGGCCTCGAAGGCCGGCCTTTTCGGGCTGACCAAGACGCTGGCCCGCGAGGCCGCGTTTGCCCTCGAGAAGGCGGGCAGGCTCGACGACGAGGGTGTTGGGCTGACGGTCAACGCGGTGACGCCCGGGCTGATCGAGACCGAGATGACCGAGGCCATCCCGCCCAAGGTGGTCGAGAAGCTCCGAGCCGCGATCCCGTTGCGCCGGATGGGCCGCCCTGACGAAGTCGCCCGCGTGGTGCGGTTCCTGGCCGCCGACGGGTCGGCGTACATCACAGGCCAGGTGTGGGGCGTCAACGGCGGCTTCGACATGTGAACGCGGCCGCCTCGAGAGGAGAAGAACTACATGAGTACGATAACCACCCTGCCAGCTCTGCTTCGCGAGCAGGCCTCCCGGAATTCCGACCAGCCGTTCATCTGGTGGCATGGGAGCTCGGTGACCTATTCCGAGTTTGACGCTCGTACCGACGCGCTGGCGGGCGGGCTGGCGGATCTGGGCGTCCGGCCCGGCGACGTCGTCTCCGTGATGCTGCCCAATTGCCTCGAGTTCGTGGAGGCGTGGTGGGCGATCCTCAAGGCCGGAGCGGTGTTCGGCCCGATCAACCCGGCGTTCACCGGACCGGAAGCGGCCTACGTGATCGGCGACTCACAGGCCGTCGCCGTGGTCACCGATGCCGGCGGGGCGGCGACGCTCACCGAGCAGAGCCACGCGCCCGAGATGAGCACGCTGCGGCGGGTGATTTCCATCGACGGCGGCGCGGACGTGGCGTTGGACTCGCTTGCGGTCAGCGCCGGCATGGCGCCGGACATCGAGAGCGCTCCCGATCAGGTTGTCGCGCTGATCTACACCTCGGGCACCACTGGTAAGCCGAAGGGCGCGATGCTCACGCACGCAAATGTCCTCGCGAACGCGGCGATGGGCGCCGAGCTACTGCCTCTCGTCGCCGGAGAGCGCGTCGGCATGCTCCTGCCGCTCTTCCACGTCAACGCCCAGGTTGTCACCTGCGTGATCCCGATGATGATTGGCTGCGAGGTGGCGATATGGGAGCGGTTCTCAGCATCGAAGTTCTGGGACTCAGTCGCCGATCTGAGGCCGGTGGCGATCTCGGCGGTCCCCACCATCCTGGCCGCCGTGCTGCACACCGCCAACGCTCCCAGCGGCACGACCTCACTGCGCTACATCATCTGCGGCGCGGCGCCGCTCTCGCGTGAGCTGCTCGAGGCGTTCCAGAACCGCTTCGATATCCGGATCCTCGAGGGCTACGGGCTCACCGAGTCGACCTGCGTGTCGTCGCTGAACCCGTACTACGGAGCGCGCAAGCCCGGCTCGATCGGGCTGCCGGTGCGCGGTCAGCAGATGAAAATCGTCAACCCTGACGGAGCGCGGGTAGAGGATGGCGAGCTCGGCGAGATCGTGGTCAAGGGGCCGAATGTGATGGCCGGGTACCTGCGAAACCCGGAGGCGACGGCTAAGGCTATCCACGACGGCTGGCTGTACACCGGCGACGTCGGCTACGTCGACTCCGACGGATATTTCTTCATCGTCGATCGCGCGAAGGACATGATCATCCGTGGCGGCGAGAACATCTACCCGCGCGAGATCGAAGAGGTGCTCTACAC